>DATBWN010000040.1:0-10350 GCA_036514755.1 Dehalococcoidia bacterium
GGGATGTCTTCGAAGGCGGCGAAGCTCTTCGACGTCTCGTTGAACTGGTTGCGCATGATGTGGGCGTTACCAACCAGGTGCTCTGCGGCGAAGACGACGGGGATGAAGCCCTGCAGCGCCGGCGCCGCGAGCTGCGCCGCACTCTTCAGCACGTCATGCGCTCGACGCACCTCGGCGATCGCTTCGCTGAGCTCCGCCTTCGCGATCTGAATCACTCCCAGGCGGCCCAGCAGCGCCAGGGTGGCCGTGATGATGTAGCCGGTTCCCAGGCGAGGCTGCGTCGAGGGGTTGTTCTTCGGATCGAAGAGGAGAATGGGATACCGACCGCGGACCATCTCTGCGAGCGCGCCGCCGGTCGAGATAGCGGCGATCTGGGCGCCGCGCGCCTCCGCCTCGCGGGCGCAGGCGAGGACCTCCTCGGTCGAGCCGGAGTAGGACGTGAGCAGGACGAGCGAGCTCTCGTCGACGAAGCCCGGCAGGCGGTAGTCGGAGACGGGCACGAGGGGAATCTTCAACTCGTCCCAGTACAGCGCGGTCAGGACGTGGGCGCCGTAGGCCGAGCCGCCCATCCCGCAGATGACCAGGTTCGCGATCGGCCGCCTGGCGACCGGGATGTTCATATCGAAGTGCTCGTCGACTATCTGCTGGCACTGCGCGGCGAACATCGCCGTGGACCCGTAGACGTCGCTCGGGTCGAGCTTCCTGATCGCGTCGAGGTCGTTGAAGTCGATCATCTACACTCCGGCCAGCTCCCGGCCGGCGTCGAGCAGCGGCTTCACGAGGGCGGCGTCCGTGGTCTCGGTGTAGATGCGCAGAAGCGGCTCCGTGCCCGACGGGCGGATGAGGAGCCAGCCGCCTTCGACCTCGAAGCGGTAGCCATCGACAGTGTCGCGGCGCAGGACGCGCCGGCCGGCGAGGGCGTCCGGCCGCGCCTCCGCGACGCGGGCGACGGCGCCGTCGCGGTCGCTTTCCGGGACGTGGATGTCCAGGCGGTCGTAGAAGTGCTCGCCGACCTTGGCGTAGAGCTCCTTCACGAGCGCGGAGGGCTTCTTGCCGCTGCGGGCGAGGAGGTCGAGGAAGAGCAGACCGGCGAAGCAGCCATCGCGCTCCGGCAGGTGCTGCGCGAAGGCGTAGCCGCCGCTCTCCTCGCCGGCGGCGCTGGCGCCGGTCTCCAGCATCTTCGGCCCCAGGTACTTGAAGCCCACCGGCGTCTCGTGCACCGCCACGCCGTAGAGCGCTCCCAGGCGGTCGATCATGCGCGTGCTGGTCACGGAGCGGACGATGGGCGCGCGCAGGCCGCGATACTCCAGCAGGTAGTAGCAAAGCAGCGCGAAGGTCTGCAGCTGGTCGACGAAGCGGCCCTGCTCGTCCATGACGCCGAGGCGGTCGGCGTCGCCGTCCGTGGCCAGGCCGACGTCGGCGCCCAGGTTGACGACGGCCTCGCTCAGGCCCTGGAGGTTGCGGGCGATGGGCTCCGGCGCCGCCATGCCGGGGAAGGCGGGGTTCCGCTCGCCGCGCAGCTCGGTCAGGCGCGTCTTACCGCCGGCGAGCAGGCGCTGGAGGACGCCGGCGCCGGCGGCGTGCATGGCGTCGAAGACGACGTTGAGGCCGGCGTCGCGGATCGCCTGCAGGTCGACGAGGCGCGCGACCTGGCGGTCGTAGGCCGGGCGCGGGTCGAAGCGCTGGATGCGGCCGCTCGCCAGCCCGTCTTCCAGCGCGATACGCGTCGGCTCGCCCTGGCGCTGGCCGGCGGCGATAGCGCTCTCCAGCGCCTCGACGACCGCCGGCGGCGCGCTGCCGCCGTACTCCGGCTTGTACTTGAAGCCGTTGTAGATCGCCGGGTTGTGCGAAGCCGTGATGATCACGGCGCCGCCGGCGCCCTTGTCCAGCACGGCGTGGCAGGCGACGGGCGTCGCCGCCGCCGCGTCGAAGAGGTGGACCTTGATCGCATGCGCGGCGACGACCTCGGCGGCCGCGGCGGCGAAGTGCTCCGAGGCGAAGCGCGTGTCGAAGCCGATGACGAGGCCGCGCCCGGCGAGGCCCGCCTCCTCTAGGTAGCGGGCGACGCCCTCGGCGCAGGCGCGGACGTTCGCGTAGGTGTAGTCCTCGGCGATGACGGCGCGCCAGCCGTCCGTGCCGAAGCGGATGGGCGTGCTGCTCATGCTTTGCCTGTTGTCATTCTGAGCCCTTCCGCTTGCTCAGGGTAGACTCCGCGAACAATCCAGCCTTTCAAGACAGCGAGATGATTAGGCGCCGGCTCGCCCTTAGCCCGCGACTTCGTCTGGTTCAAGCCGGGCGCCGGGCACCAGGCGGACGCCCTGCTTGACCTTCGCGCCGTTGGCGAGGACGGCGCCGTCGACGACGGCGTCGTCGCCGACCCAGCAGCCGTCGCCCAGGATGCTGTCGCGCACGACGGCGCCGGCGCCGACCTTGACGTTCGACCAGAGCACGGAGCCCGCTACCAGGGCGCGCTCGCGCACGACGCAGTCGTCGCCGAGGACGCTGGGCCCCTGGACGCAGGCGAGGCCGCCGACGCGGCAGCCGCGCCCCAGGATGACGCGGCCGGAGATCGTCGCGTCCTGCCAGACCTGACACGCCTCGCCGACCAGCGGCTGCGTGGCGATGCCGGCCGGCAGCAGCCCGGCGATGCGGCCCTCCAGCAGGTCGCGGTGCAGCTGCAGGTAGCGCTCTGACGTGCCGACGTCCATCCAGTAGGCGTCGGACGGGAACCCCTGGACGCGCAGGCCTTCGGCGATGACGGAGGGGAAGACGAGCTGTTCCAGGGAGCGGTCCATGCGCTCGTCCGGGATGTGGTCCAGGACGCCCGGTTCGAAGAGCCAGGTACCGGCGTTCGCCCAGTTGCTGGGCGCCTCGCCGGGCGGCGGCTTCTCGACGAAGCGGGTGACGCGGTCGCCCTCGCCCAGCTCGACGACGCCGTAGCCGGTCGGGTCCTGGACGGAGGCGAGGGCGATGCTGAGGAAGGCGGCACGCTCGCGGTGGCGGTTCGCCATGCCCGCGAGGTCGAGGTCGGTGACGACGTCGCCGTTGCAGACGAAGAACGCCCCGACGTGTCGGGGCGCCGCCTGCTTGACCGCGAGGCCGGAGCCGAGGGGCTCCGTCTCGTAGCTGTAGGTGAGGGATACTCCCAGGGCGCTGCCGTCGCCCAGCGCCGCCTCGATCCCGGGGTCGGAAGTCGCGAGGACGACGTTGTCGACGCCGTGGCGGCGCAGGTTGGCGATGATGTGGCAGACGAGGGGCCGGTTGAGCACCGGGACCAGCGGCTTCGGGACGGCGTAGGTCAGGGGCCGGAGCCTGGTGCCGCCGCCGCCGACGAGGATGACCGCGTTCACTCGACCAACCCTGAAGGCCAGGCTTGAGCCTGGCCTTCGCGAGGAATCCTCACCTTCGTTGGAGCCCGCGGCTCAAAGGTCGACGACCTCGCGCGCCGGCTCTGTCGCCCGCCAGCGGGCGATGGTGCGGCGCAGGAAGGGCAGCGGCCAGGCCGCGTCCCGGCGCGTCGCCATCGCCTCGACGAGGCGGCCCGTCTCCGCGAAGCCCAGCGTCTCGTAGATGTGGCGGGCGGTGCGGTTCGCGGGGTCGACGTTGAGGACGACGAGGCGGCAGCGCTCCAGGACGTAGGCGGCGACAGCGGCCGTCACGGCCGTGCCCAAGCTGCGGCCGCGGAAGTCCGGGTGGGTGAACACGTTGCCGATGACGGCGACGCCCTCCGCGGGCGAGTAGATGTGGGTGCCGGCGGCGGCGACCAGGCGGCCGCGGTTGTGGGCGCCGAAGTAGACGCCATCCAGCACCTGGCGGCCGGAGTAGCGCAGCCCTTCCTCCTCTATGGCGTAGAGGCGGTTCAGCTCGGCGGCGTCCGCCTCGATGAGGCGGCGCGCGGCGGGCAGGCCGGACGGCGGGCCGAAGGCCTCGCGCCGCAGCTGCATGCGCAGCATAGTCTGCGGCCGCCAGAGGTTGTGGCTCGCCAGCAGGGCGTCGACGTGCTGCGACTCGCAGGTGAGGAAGGTCTGGCGCGGGCCGGGGTGGAGCCGCAGCAGCGCGGCGACGAGGTCTGCTTCGCCGGCGATGAGCGTCGAAGGGCCAAGGCCGCCGCGGGCGTGCATCACGAGTCCGTGGCGTTCGCCGGCGGTCGCCTCGTAGAACTCGGCAAGGGGAAAGAGCCGCGCGTCCAGATAGGCGAGGGCGTAGGCAACGTACGGCCCCGCCGGCTCCAGGCGGCGACGCGCCTCGTCGGCGTCTGCCAGGCGCCGGAGGACGGCGGTGCGCCTCAGGCTCGCCTGGCGGGCGTTAGCGCCGCCGGCAGCGCGGGCCGTCATGGGCTCCCCTTCTCTAACCCTGGCGGGAGGGCGCTTTACTTAATAGCACAATCCTAGGCAGGCAGCTTCGGGGCGTCAAGGCGAAGGCTAGGGGTCAGGGGTCAGGGGTCAGGGGTCAGGGGCGAAGCGACGCAATCCGGCCCCCGGCCCCGGCCCCCCGGCCTCTGGCCCCGTTCCTTGTTCCTTGTTCGTGGTTCCTGTATATGATCGCTCGGGAGCCGACCGCGACTCAGGCGTTAGGAGGGCCGATGCCCAGGCTGGACAACTCCATCGACATCAAGGCGCCGCGCGACAAGGTGTTCCAGTACATCTCCGACGTCACGACTCACCCTGAGTGGGTGAAGTGGACGAAGCGCGCGGAGGTGACGTCTTTGGAGCGCAGGGGCCTGGGCGCGACGGACGCCATGCTGATGCAGGTGGGCCCGCGCAAGGAGCGCGTCGAGGCCATCGTCACGGAGTACAAGGAGGGCGAGTACTTCACGCGCCGTCACACGCGCGGCATCGAGATGACGGACCGGCTCGCCGTCGTGGGCCTCGGCGACACGACGAAGGTCGCCTGGAGCGTCGAGTACACGCCGCCCATGGGCACGCTGGGCAAGCTCGTCGACCTCCTGTTCATGGTGCGGCTCTTCGACCAGCTGATGCAGGACTCGCTCACCAACCTGAGAGAGCACCTGGAGAGCGCCCGCTGAGCGCGCGTGCGTCGGAGAGCGCCGTGCAGGAGTTCGACGACGACCTGCTGGAGCCGTACCCGGTGGACGGCTCTCTGGTGCCGCTCATCCGCCTGACCCGCGGCGGCCCGCCGCACGTCGCGGTCAAGGTCGGCGATAAGGCCTACCACTACGACCGCAGCTACCCGTTCAAGGGCCAGGGCGCCGTCCTGCCGCGCTACCTGCGCGAGCAGCTCGCGGCCGGCAAGCAGCCGCTGCTCATCGAGCGGGCGGACCGCTTCTACGTCTACCTGGCCGACTGAGCCTCAGCTTTCCTCTGACCAGCGCCGCTCCAGCTCGCGGCGCCGCTGCGCCAGCCGCTCCAGGAACGGCTCGGAGCGGATCGGCGGCGTGCTCATGATGATCGCGTCCTCATGGTTGTCCGAGTAGTAGCGCCGGCGCGCGCCGACCTTGAGGAAGCCGAACTTCTCGTACAGGGCCTGGGCGGCCTCGTTGGAGCGGCGCACCTCCAGCGTCACCACCTCCTGCCGATTCGCAAGGGCCAGGTCGAGGGTGTCGGCCAGGAGCAACTCGCCGATGCCCTGGCGCCGGTAGGCATCCCGCACGGCGATGGCGACGATGTGCGCCTCGTCCACCAGGAGCCAGACGCCGACGTAGCCGACGATGTAGTCGGTCGTCGTCAGCGGCTCGGGCCGGCGCAGCAGGGCGTCGATGAGCTTCCGGCGGGACGGCGGCTGCTCGGGCGCGGCGCGGCTGCGGTCGAAGACCACCAGGTAGCGGGCGAGGCGGTTGGTCAGCTCGCGCCGGTAGGCTGTGCGCGGCCAGGTCGTGGGGAAGGACTGCCGCTCGATCTCCGCCACCTGGGCGATGTCGGCCTCCGTCATCTGCCGGATCTGATAGCGAGCGACCGCGACCATTCTGCCTGCGCTGAAGCTAGCGATACTTTACGTTAGCGTAAAGATAAGGTAGAATACACCGCGTAGCTTAGGAGCGCCATTCTATATGTCCACCCACCTGCGATTGCTGGGCTTTCTCCGGCCCTACCTGAAGCAGGTCGTCTTCTGCTGGATCGTCCTCGCGGGGTCGGCCGCCGCGGCAATGGTAACGCCTCAGCTGCTGCGCTGGGCGATCGACACCGGCCTCAAGCCGGAAACGACGGTCCTCGTCGCCGCCGTGTCCGCGTCGGACACCTCCATCCTCCTCAAGGACGCCGGCAGTGTCGAGGTCGGGCAGGTCCTGCGCCTGGAGCAGAACGAGAAGGCTAAGGTCATCGCCGTAAACGGCGATGCGGTCGCGGTCGAGCGAGGCTTCGACGGCACGAAGGCCGTCGCGCACGCCGCCGACAGGCCCGTCCAGACGTTTCATGGCAAGGTCAGCACGCTCGCCCTCGCGGGCGGCGCCATCCTTGCCGCCGCCATCCTTCGCGGCGTCTTCGCTTACTGGGTCACCTACCTCAGCGAGTGGCTGAGCCAGCACGTCGCCTTCGATCTGCGCAACGGCATCTACGACCGCCTGCAGCGCCTGAGCTACGCCTACCACGACCGGCAGCAGACGGGACAGCTCATGTCCCGCGCCACGCAGGACGTTGAGGCGACGCGCATGTTTATCCAGATGGGGGCCCTGCGCTTTCTGCAGATGGTCGCGATCATCATCGGCGCGGCCGTGCTCATGTTTCTCTCTGATTGGCGGCTCGCCCTCGTCGGCTGGGCCTTCCTGTTCGTCATCACCCCCTGGTCGGTGCGCGTCCAGTTCATCAGCCGCAAGCTATGGACCGGCGTGCAGGAGCAGCTGGGGCGTGTGACGACGGTGCTGCAGGAGAACCTCACGGGCGTCCGCGTCGTGAAGGCGTTCTCGCGCGAGGGATACGAGGAGGAGAAGTTCAACCGGGAGGCGCAGGACCTCTTCTCCTGGAACTACCGCCAGAACCGGCTCCAGGCCTGGACCAACCCCTTCTACCAGGCGATGGGCATGGGCGCCCAGGTCGCCGTCCTCTGGGTGGGCGCCATCATGATCACGAAGAGCGACCTCTCCCTCGGCGAGCTTACGGCGTTCCTCCTCTACCTGGGCCTCCTTATCCAGCCGATGCGCATTCTGGGCTTCATCGTCCAGATGTTCGCGCGGGCGGGCGCCGCCGGCGAGCGTATCTTCGAGATCCTCGACGCCGAGTCGGCCGTGAAGGAGAAGCCGACCGCCATCGTCCTGTCCGAAATGAAGGGCGACGTCAGCTTCGACCGCGTCCACTTCGGCTACGACGCCATCAGCGCCGTGCTCATCGACGTCAGCTTCGAGGCGCCGGCCGGCAGGGTGGTCGCCCTCCTCGGGCCGACGGGCAGCGGCAAGACGACCATCGTCAACCTGCTGCCCCGCTTCTACGACGTGACCGCCGGCAGCATCAAGATCGACGGCATCGACATCCGCGACGTCACCATCAGCTCCCTGCGGTCGACTATCGGCATCATCCAGCAGGACGTCTTCCTATTCTCGGCGACGATTCGCGACAACATAGCCTACGGCGCCGTGGACGCGACCAACGAGCAGATCATCGAGGCGGCGAAGATCGCCCGCATTCACGACTTCATCATGACGCTGCCGGATGGCTACGACACCTGGGTGGGCGAGCGCGGCGTGACGCTTTCCGGCGGCCAGAAGCAGCGCATCTCCATCGCCCGTACGCTGCTGCTCGACCCGAAAATCCTCATCCTCGACGACTCGACCTCGAGCGTCGACACGCAGACGGAGTACCTCATTCAGCAGGCCCTCTCAGCGGTGATGAAGGGCCGCACGACGCTGGTCATCGCCCAGCGGCTGCGCACGGTGAAGAACGCCGACCAGATCCTCGTGATGAAGGATGGCACCATCGCAGAGCGCGGCACGCACGAGGAGCTCATCGCGAAAGACGGGCTCTACCGCGAGATCTACGACCTCGAGCTGCGCGACCAGGAGCAGGCGCTGCGCCGGTCAGCGGCCGCTTCCGGCGCCGCCAACGTCGAGGGCGGCGTCTAAGGCAGGGGAGAAGAGATGGCGTTTTGGGGCGGCATGGGTGGTGGCGGCGGCGGCCACTGGCACGGCGGCGGTGGTGGCATGGGCGGTATGGGCGGCATGGGCGGCATGGGCGGCCAGATGCGCCAGTGGCGCGAGATGTCGCAGCAGGGCCTGCGCCGCAGCATCGACGCCTGGGACGACGAGGAGTTGGGGTCCGCCTACAACCACACCGTCGTCGTGCGCCTCATGGCCTACCTGAGGCCCTACATGCTCCGGTCGCTGGCCGCCACGGCGAGCGTTGTCATCGGTGCCGTCTTCCTCAACGTCCAGCCGAAGATCATCGCGAGAGTCATCGACGCCGCCCTCCGCGGCGACACCGGCGCTGTCACGAACAACGGCGCCATCTTCCTCGCCCTCGCCCTCGGTGCCTGGATATTTGGCTTCATTCAGCTCCTTAACGCCGGCTGGATCGGCCACCGCGTGCTGCTGACGCTGCGGACGCAGATGTTCGCCCACATCCAGAAGCTCTCGCTGCGCTTCCACGACGCCAACGAGGTCGGCCGCGTCATGTCGCGCGTCCAGAACGACGTCACGTCCATGCAGGAGCTCCTCTCGTCGGGCTTCCTGACGATCTTCGGCGACATCGTCGGCCTCGCCGTCATCATCTTCATCGTCGCCGACGCCAACCTGGAGCTGGCGCTGGTGACCTTCAGCGTTGTGCCGATCCTCATCCTCATCACGTTTGTCTGGCAGATCTACGCCCGCAAGGCCTTCATGCGCGTTCGCCAGGCCATCGCCGTCGTCAACTCCAACCTGCAGGAGAACGTCTCCGGCGTCCGCGTCATCCAGAGCCTCTCGCGTGAGGACGTAAACGCGGAGCGCTTCTCCGCCGTCAACGAAGACAACATGCGGGCGAACATCGAGGCCGGCCGGCTGCAGGCCGCCGTCATGCCCATGGTCGAGATCATCTCGTCGGCCGCGACGGCGCTGGTCATCCTCTACGGCGGCCGCCAGGTGCTCAACGGCGACCTCAGCCCCGGCAACCTGGGCCTCTTCATCTTCTCCATCGAGCGCTTCTTCCAGCCGGTGCGCGAGCTGGTGATGCAGTACACGACGCTGCAGCGCGCCATGGCCGGCGGCGTTCGCGTCTTCGAGGTGCTGGATACGGAGCCGGAGATCGTCGACGCGCCGGACGCCATCGAGATGGAGGACGTCCGCGGCGCCGTCACCTTCGAGCACGTCGACTTCGACTACGTCGAGGGCGTGCCCGTCCTGCGCGACATCAATCTCGACGTGCAGCCGGGCGAAACCGTTGCCGTCGTCGGCTCGACGGGCGCCGGCAAGACGACGCTAACGGCGCTCATCCTTCGCTTCTACGAGGTGACGGGCGGCCGCGTCCTCATCGACGGTCACGACCTGCGCGACATCGAGCGCGCCTCCTTGACGCGCCGCACCGGCGTCGTGCTGCAGGACCCGTTCCTCTTCTCCGGCACGGTGAAGGAGAACATCCTCTACGGCCGCCTGGAGGCCACGGACGACGAGGTCATCGAAGCCGCTAGGGCAGTCGGCGCCCACGACTTCATCATGCGGCTGGCGAAGGGCTACGATACGGAGCTGCACGAGCGCGGCCAGAACCTCTCGGTCGGCCAGCGACAGCTCATCAGCTTCGCCCGCGCCGTGCTGGCGCGGCCGCGCATCCTCATCCTCGACGAGGCGACGGCGAACGTCGACACGCGCACGGAGGTCATCATCCAGCGCGCGCTGAGGGAGCTGCTTAAGGACCGCACGTCGTTCGTCATCGCCCACCGGCTTTCGACGATCCGCGAGGCGACGCGCATCGTCGTCCTCGACCACGGCCGCATCGTCGAAGCCGGCACGCACGCGGAGCTGCTGGCCAAGAACGGTGTCTACGCCAACCTCTACCGCATGACCTACGAGCGCTTGGCGGCGCCGACCGAAGGCGTCGTCGAGCCGGAGCCGGCGGCTTCGACCTAAGACGCGTCGATCACGGCGTCCGCCTCGACTTCGACCAGCATCTCCGGCCCTGCAAGCCGACTGACCTCGACGAGGGTGCAGGCGGGCATCACGTCAGCGAAGGCCTCGCGGTGGGCGCGCGCCGCCTCTTCCCAAGTTGCTATGTCAGCCAGGTAGATTCGAGTGCGTACGACATCCCTCAGCGCGGCTCCGGCTTCGACAAGGGCGGCCTCAATGTTCGCGATCGCCTGCTTCGCTTGCTCGTAGACGCCCGCCTTTAGCTGCCCGACGGCGTCTCGGCCGACGGTGCCCGAAACGAAGACGAGGTTGCCGGCGCGCACGGCGCGGCTGAAGGCGATGACCGGCTCGTAGGGGGAGTTGGAGGAGAC
>DATBWN010000041.1:0-11473 GCA_036514755.1 Dehalococcoidia bacterium
CTTCCGCGAGCGCATGGTCGCCACGCGCGCCGCCGACAACGCCGTCTACGTCTGCTACGTCAACATGGTCGGCGGCCAGGACGAGCTCGTCTTCGACGGCAACAGCGTGGTCTTCGACCAGGACGGCGAGCTCGTCGCCCACGGCCCGTCCTTCGAGGAGCACCTCCTCGTCGTCGACCTCAACCTGGAGGCGCTCTACCTGGCGCGACTGCACAGCCCCCGCCGGCGCGAAGAGGGCCTCAGCGCCTACGAGCGCGAGGTCGAGGAGGTCTTCGTCTCGGACGCACCCGTGACTGCTACGCGGCCGCCGCTGCCGGCGTCCGCGGCGCCGCCCCTCGAAGACGAGGCCGAGGTCTACCAGGCCCTCGTCCTCGGCCTGCGCGACTACGTCCACAAGAACGGCTTCGAGACGGTAATCGTCGGCGTCTCCGGCGGCATCGACTCCAGCCTCGTCGCCACCATCGCCGCCGACGCCCTCGGTCCGGAGCACGTCGTCGCCATCTCCAACCCCTCGCGCTACTCCTCCGAGGGCTCCATCGGCGACGCGCGCAGGCTCACGGACAACCTCGGCATCCGCCTCATGATCATCCCCATCGAGCCGGCACACGCGGCCTACCTGCAGATGCTGGAGGAGCCCTTCGCCGGCACGCAGCCCGGCACGGCGGAAGAGAACATCCAGTCGCGCATCCGCGGCAACGTCTGGATGGCGCTGTCGAACAAGTTCGGCTGGCAGCCGGTGCTGACCTGCGGCAACAAGAGCGAGCTGGCCACCGGCTACGCGACCCTCTACGGCGACATGGCGGGCGGCTTCGCCGTCATCAAGGACGTGCCGAAGACCTACGTCTACCGCCTCGCCCGCTACCGCAACCGCGTCGCCGGCCGCGACCTCATCCCCCAGGCCGTCATCGAGAAGCCGCCTTCGGCCGAGCTGAAGCCCGGCCAGCTCGACACGGACACGCTGCCGCCCTACGACGTCCTCGACCCAATCCTCGAGGCCTACGTCGAGGAGGACCGCGGTCTGGAGGAGATCGTCGCCATGGGCTTCGACGAGGCGCTGGTGCGACGCGTCGTCAACATGGTGGACCGCAACGAGTACAAGCGGCGCCAGGCGCCGCCCGGCGTCAAGATCACGCCCCGCGCCTTCGGCCGCGACCGCCGCCTGCCGATAACGAACCGCTATCGTTACTGAGGGTTGCCGCCTTGGCGACGCAGCCGAGCTAGAGCTTCGCCGCGCCTTCTGGCAAACGGGCAAGCCGCCGCGCAGAGACTCGGCCCTTGAACACACACTGACGGCGCGCGTTGCAAGATCGCTCCGCTGCTAGCCGGACACGATCCGACCTTTGCCCATTTGCCAGTTTGCCCGTTTGCCCATCCGCTAGAAGAACGGGAAGTCGGCCGGCATCCCCAACAGCACGCGGCCGGCCGCCTCGTAGGTCAGCTGGCCGATCATGACGTGCTTCACCGCCGTATGGATGTCGCGGAACTGCCGCTCGATCGCGTTCTCGGCGAAGACGGCCGCCGTGCCGACGGCCGCGTGGACGATGTCGACCGCCTGGACGCTGGCCTGGGCCGCGTTGCTCGTCGCCAGGCGAACGCGGGCGCGTGTGCCGGCCTCGTCACGGCCGGCGACCGCTTCGTCCCACAGACGCTGCGAGCTCGCGTAGAAGTACTCGGACGCCGACTCGACCAGCGCCGTCGCCTGGGCGATGGCCGCCTGCACGCGCGGCACATCGTTCAGCGGCACGCCGCCCCAGCCGCGCTTGCGCCGGACGATCTCCTTCGCCGACTCGATGGCGCCGCGGGCGACGCCCAGCGCCTGGGCGCCGTGGTTGATGAAGACGAGCGGGAGCGCGCGGTAAAGCGCCCAGTCGTGCTGCGGCTCCGAGACGAGCATCTGGAAGCCGCGCCCCTCCGGCACAAAGGCGCCGTCGATGCTGAAGTCGTTGCTCGCCGTGCCGCGCAGGCCCGTCGTGTTCCAGGTCTGGTAGACGGTCGCCTCCGCCCGCGGCACCAGGAGGACGCGCGAGACGCCGTTGCCGTTGCCGTCCCGGCGCAGCTCGTCGCCGTCGTAGACCATGCACTCGCCGACGAACCAGTCGGCGTGGCTGCTGCCGCTGGCGAAGCCCCAGCGGCCCGTGACGCGATAGCCGCGCGCCGGCTCCGCGACCGCCACGGCTCGCCCCACCGGGTTCGCCGTGCCGCAGACGATGCCGCCGCTGCCCCAGACGGCCAGGGCGTGCTCCCGCGGCAGCATGCCGGCGAAGCTCGCGTTCTGGCCGGCGATCATGACGCACCAGCCCGCCGAGCCGTCCGCCGCCGACACCTCCTCGACGACGCGCGCGGCGCTGACCGGGTCGGTCTCCAGGCCGCCGAGGTCGCGCGGCAGGAGCATGTGGAAGAGCCCGGCCGAGCGCATCTCCTCGACGAGGTCGGCCGGCAGCCGTCCCTCCTTCTCGATGACGGGCGCGAGCTCGCGGATGCGCGGCGCGAGGGCCCGCGCCGCTTCGAGACAGGCCTCAGTGGCCGATGTGTCGATTGCCATGTCTTCCTCCCGGGCTCTTGGCGAGTCGAAGGCCATTCTCGCACAAATGCTTCCGCAAGAGCCCGAACGCAGCGATCGGAATCGCGGTAGCCAGATGCCGCCACGCCAGTGGCCCGTCCGTCCCTTGACTGAGATGAAGCGTGCACATAGGCTGCCTTTGAGCGTGCGATCACAATCAGACGATGCGGACCTCGCAAGAGGCCGTAGGCACCCGCAAGGCGAAGTAGGCCCTGGTCAGTGACCATGCGTAGCGGAAGTTCGGCGGCAGCCCCTGCCGGCACGCTAAGTGCCTTTCAGCGGCTCTGCCTTGTCGCCGGCGCCGTCATCTTCGGGCTCATCGTCCTCGGCGGCGTCGTGCGCGCCACCGACTCCGGCCTCGGCTGCCCGGACTGGCCGCGCTGCCACGGCAGCTTCATCCCGCAGTGGGAGAAGCACACCCTCATCGAGTACTCGCATCGTCTCACGGCCTCCGTCGCCGGCCTCCTCGTTTTGGCCGTGGCGGTCGCGGCCTGGCGCGCCTACCGGCGCGTCCCGGCCGTGCTCTACCCGGCGACGCTCGCCTTCGCGCTGCTCATCCTCCAGGCCGGGCTCGGCGGCCTCGCCGTCGTCAACGAGTTGCCGCCCGAGATCGTCACCGTCCACCTCGGCCTGGCGCTGGCCATCCTCACCCTTATCGGCCTCACGCTCCTGGCGAGCGTCAACCTGAGCCGGCCGATCCCCAGGCCTGCCGTCCTTCCCCAGGGGAAGGACGCCTTTGGCCGGCTTGCACTGCTCGCCTCCGGCGCGACGCTGGCGCTGATGCTAGTCGGCGCCTACGTGGCGGGCGCCGGCTACGGCCTCGCCTGCAGCGGCTGGCCGCTCTGCAACGACGAGGTGGTTCCCAGCGCCGGAGCCGCGTCCGTGCAGGTTCACTTCGCCCACAGGCTCCTGGCGCTGGCGCTGGGGCTCGTCCTCCTTGTCCTCGCCTGGCGCGGCTGGCGCGAGCGGGCGCGGGCGCCCTTCGAGGCGGCGGTAGCCGGCCTCGCCCTGGGGCTCTACGTCTTGCAGGCCCTCGTGGGCGCCGCCAACATCTGGACGCGCCTGGCGGACGAGGCCTCGGCAGCCCACCTCGCCCTCGGGACGCTGCTCTGGCTCGTCCTCGCCTTCCTCAACGGCCACGTTCACCGCCTCTACGAGCTGCGGGCGCTGTCCGGGCAGGCCGCGGCGCGCCCCGGTCCTTCGGCCGGGCCCGGACAGGGCCTTGCGGGGGTGCCGCGATGAGCGCGCCGGCGCGTACGCTCGTCGTCCAGGCGCCGCCCGCCCTCGGTTGGCGGCGCAGCCTCGCGGCCTACTTCGCGCTGACGAAGCCGCGCATCATCGAGCTCCTCCTGGTGACCACCTTCCCGGCGATGGTCGTCGCCAACGACGGCCTGCCCAGCCTCTGGACGACGCTGGCCACGCTCGTCGGCGGCACGCTGGCCGCCGGCGGCGCCAACGCCATCAACTGCTACATCGACCGCGACATCGACGCGATCATGCGGCGGACGCACAGCCGGCCGCTGCCGGCCGGCCTCATCGCGCCGGAGCGCGCGCTGGCCTTCGGCGTCGGAATGAGCGCCGTCTCTTTCCTCTTCCTGAGCCTGAGCGTGAACCTGCTCACGGCGGCGCTGGCCGTTAGCGCCATCCTCTTCTACGTCTTCGTCTACACCCTCTGGCTGAAGCGCACGACGGTGGAGAACATCGTCATCGGCGGCGCCGCCGGCGCCGTGCCGCCCCTCTGCGGCTGGGCGGCGGTCACGGGCAGCCTGGACGCGGCGCCGCTAATCATGTTCGCCATCATCTTCCTCTGGACGCCGCCCCACTTCTGGGCGCTGGCGATCAACTACACGAGCGACTACGCCCAGGCCGGCGTGCCGATGCTACCGGTCACGCACGGCGCCCTGGAGACGCGCAGGCGCAGCCTCGTCTACGCCGTCGCCACCGTGGCGACGTCGCTAGCGCTCTACCTGACGGGCTCTGTTGGCGTGCCCTACCTCGTGGCGGCGGGCGCGGCAGGCGTCGTCTTCGTCTGGCTCGCCTGGCGGCAGCTCAGGCTGGCCAGCGGCCGTTCCGCGCTGGTCCTCTTCCGCTACTCGACGACCTATCTCGGCATCGTCTTCGCGGCGATGGTCTTCGACCGGCTGCTGCCGCTCTAGAAGGACTCAGTCCTGCGCCCTTCCCCGGAAGGGCTTGTCGAAGGAGACGCCCGTGGTAAACCTGGGACCGAACGCGAAGCTGGGCTTCCTGATCCTCGTGCTCGCCTTCGCGGCGGCGGCGCTGACCCTCTACGGCCTCGCCACGCTCGTCGACTAGAGGCGAGGAGGGGCCGTCAGGCGGCCTGCGAGCCACGGGCGGCGACGCGGCGCCTGAGCGTCTCGTCCACCGCGGCGCTCGGGACGACGGCGGGGGCCGCGTCCTCGAGGAACACCGGCCCCCGGCAGCGCTCGCAGCGCAAGCGGTCGCCCGGCTTCGGTGGCGGCCCCTGGTAGCCAGGCCGCGGGATGAAGTTGCCCAGGCGCAAGCGCTCGTTGCGCCTACCGATGATCTGGCCGCTGACGTGGCCGCAGTAGTAGCACTTCACATCCACCACCACTCGCATCGTCGGAGCATCCGCTGGCACTGGCACGACACGCCTCCTGTCTGGCTTAAGCACGCTTCAAGTCAGAATGTCGGCAGCAGCCAGGTCTTCTCTAGTGGCCAATGGGCGCTCTAGGGGCGCCAAACGTAACAATCGGGGCCTTCCGAAGGGCCTCTAGGGCAAACCCGAATCTGGGGGCCATCCGGCCCGTGCCGCTCGGCCTAGGCCCATCAGGTAACGACTGTCAGGAATACGCCGGGGGTGCTATACTTCCGGCGGCTCCAAGGCTGGGGCCGAACCACTGCGCAATCTCTTGCCCTGGCGAGCCAGGGTATTTTGCTGCCCTCGCTGGGCGGCTGAAGGATGCACGAGGATGGAGTCGACCATTGCGCGCGGCCTCCGAAACGTAGTCCTAGATACGACCCAGTCAAGCTTCATCGACGGCGAGGCCGGCGTCCTCCTCTATCGCGGCTACTCGATCCACGACCTGGCGCAGCGCTCGAACTTCGAGGAGGTCTGCTACCTGCTCCTCTACGGCGCCCTGCCGACACGAACGCAGCTGGACGACCTGCGGCGCCGGCTCGTCAGCCAGCGCTCCCTTCCTGGCGAGGTCATGCAGGTCATCCGCCTGGTCAAGAACACCCGCCCCGTCGACGTCCTGCGCACGGCCGTTTCCGCCCTCGCCGCCTTCGACCCGGATGTCGACGATAACTCGCGCGAGGCCAACCTGCGCAAGGCAGAGCGGCTCACCGCCCAGTTCCCGACCATCGTCGCCGCCCACCACCGTGTCCACAACGGCCTCGACCCCGTCGCGCCGCGCGATGACCTCGGCCACGCCGCCAACTTCCTCTACATGCTCGAAGGGCGCGAGCCGAGCGCCGAGGCCGTCGCGGCCATGGACCTCGACTTCCTCCTTCACGCCGAGCACGGGTCGAATGCCTCCGCTTTCGCCGCCCGAGTCACCGCCTCGACGCTCAGCGACATGCACTCGGCCATCGTCAGTGCCATCGGCACGCTGAAGGGGCCGCTGCACGGCGGCGCGGCCGAAGCAGTGCGCAGGATGACGGCCGAGATCGGCGAGCCCAGCCGCGCCGACGCGTACATCCAGCAGAAGCTGGCCGACCACGAGCGGATCATGGGGTTTGGCCACGCCGTCTACCGGGTGGAGGACCCGCGCGCCCGCCACATGCGCGAGAAGTCACGCGCCCTGGGTCAGAAGCTCGGCCACCCGGAGTGGTACCAGATCCTGCAGCAGGTGGAGAAGGACATGGCGCCCTATCAGGCGCGCGGCATCTACGTCAACGTCGACTTCTACGCCGGCTCCGTCTACGCCCTCCTCGGCATATCGGACGATCTCGCCATCCCGATCTTCGCCATCGGCCGCATACCGGGCTGGTGCACGGAGATCCTGGAGCAGTACGAGAACAACATGCTCATCCGGCCGCTGCTCAAGTACGTCGGGCCGAAAGACCTGCGCTACGTGCCGATAGAGGAGCGGTAGGCGCGTAGCCTAGGGGCGCAGCATGCTGCGCCCCTACGCCTCACGAGACGACTGTGACCTAACCCTCTATACGCTCGATGCGGAAGCGGATGATGCCGCTGGGCGCCGCCACCTGCACCTCGTCGCCGACGCGCCGGCCGACCAGCGCCTGCCCTACGGGCGACTCGACGGAGAGACGTCCCGTGCCCTGGCGCGCCTCCGCCGCGTTGACCAGTTGGTACGAAAGCTCCGCGCCCGTCGCCAGGTTGTGGATGACGACGCTGCAGCCGACGCGGGCGGCGTCGCCCGTGGCCGCGGCGCCCGCGTGTTCGCTCACGACGGCGTGGCGCAGCATCGCCTCAAGCTCGCGGATGCGCGAGTCAACATGGCCAGCCGCCTCGCGCGCCGCCTCCAGGGGGGCGTTCTCGCGCACGTCGCCGTCGGCGCGCGCGGCGCGGATCTCGGCGGCCAGGTGCGGTCTTCGCTCCTTGAGAGACGCCAGGTCCGCCTCCAGCGCCGCCTTGCCGGCGGCCGTAAGGCGCACGTCGGGCGCAGGGCCGGCCTTCTCCCGGGCGTTGGGCCGCGCCGCCTGCCGGCGGACGCGCACGTGGCTGACCATGCGCTCCGCCACGATGCCCTGCTTGTGGGCAAAGGCAAGGAAGCCCTTGAGGGCGTCGGCGCGGGCCTGAGCGTTGGGCGCCGTGGCGCCGAACGATTCTACGTAGCCTTCGATGTCGGCGGGGCGGAGCTCTGTGGCGGCGCGCTCGTCGCCGAACCAGCGGGCGAAGCGCAGCGCTTCCTGGCCCTCCGGGTGTCGGTTGGGCGGCAGCGACTGGCCGAACAGCCTTGCCGCCTCGCTTATCGACGGATTGTCATCGGGCACGCCTCGATCTTAGGAACGCCCGGCTGGGAGTGTCAAACCCGCGCCTGGCCAACGCCTTACGAGCCTGGCGCGGCGGCGGCAGGCGCGGCGGGATACGAGCCGTCGGTGGGCGGTGCCGCCCCGCCGCCGGGCAGCCGCGGCGGCTGACGGCGCAGCGACCAGGGCATCACGCCGCGGATGCCGGCCACGTCGATCGCCGGCATCTCGATGTCGATGGCCTGCAGCACGCCGTTCGCCAGCTGGTTGTAGGAGTCGAAGAGCGTCCGCATACGGCTGCGCCACATCGCGATGCCGCCGTTGGCGTGCATCTCGAAGGTCGACTCACGCCCGTCCAGGCCGGACGAGACGTGGTCCCAGATCAGCTGGAGGAGCGCCGACCGCTGGCGCGCCGTGTAGCCGCCGCCGCCGAACGCCTCCTCCAGGTCGGACGCCATCTTCGGATCGTCGAAGTCTGTATCCACCGGAGCGACGACGAGCGATGACCCCGGCAGCCCGCGCGCGATCTCGGTCACCCGCTGGCGCGCCTTCAGCGTGTTGAGGCTCGCCACCGCGACGTGCTTCTGGCCCGGCAACAGATGACCTGCCGTCGACAGGTCGGGGTCCAGCTCCGCCGCAAGCACGCAGCTGCGCGAGGTCTGCACGTCGACGACCGCGTCCGTCAGCTGCTCGACGGTGGCGGCGTTCTCCTTGAGGCCCATCGCGTCGGCGGCGGCCAGAGCCAGGCCGAGCGTGAACTCCAGCTTGGCCAGCCAGCCGTAGTGCTGGTGCCAGAACAGCCACGAGGCGAGGCTCGACGCGCGTCTGCGCGCCGACTCCTCGCTGTCGTCGGTGGGCCCCGGCGCCAGGGGGCCCAGCTGGCCCTCCACGGTGAAGATGCGCTCCCATGGCACGAAGACGTCCTCGAGCCAGAGCTGCGCGTCCAACTCGTCGAAGCGGTGCGTCAGCGGCGACATGAAGCGGTTCTCGTAGCGCGCGGACGCCTTCCGAGCGATGACCCGCACGCCGGGCGTCGCCACCGAGACGATGAACCAGGAGCGGTGCTCGCTGTCCGGGTTGCGCTGCGTGCCGCTGGTTACCAGGACGTCCTCGGCGAAGGGCGTGCTCGTGTGCATCGCCACCTTGCCGCTGATCACGAGGCCGTCGTCCCGCTCCTTGACGACCCGCACGGACGCCCGGTCCTTCTCCTCCTCGCGGAAGCGGAAGCCGACGGGCGGCCCGCCGCTCGAGAAGGTGAGGAAGCGCCCCGTGCGCGCGATCATGTCGCGATAGGCCGCCGCCTTCTCGGCGTCCTCCGGCGCCAGGTTCAGCATCTTCACGGTATCGAGAATGCCCAGGGAGATGAGGGCGCCGTAGCCGGGCGTGTGCGTCATGTTCCCGCCCGTCGTGAAGTGCACCGAGGATATCTCTTTGCCCAGCCGCCGCAGTTCCTGGGCTGTCTTCGGGATCTCGAAGGCGACGGGCCGGCGCTCGCCCGTCTTGTCGGGCGGGGTCAGCACTATGTCCTGCCACTGCGGGTCGAAGTGGCGGTCGTACCACTTGACGTACGCGTCCACCATGCCCTTCGTCAGGGGGTGAGTGGTGACGTCATCGATGGGCCCCGTCCCGAGGAGCCACACCTTTCGCCCGTCCCTCAGAGCTTCGCGGTACTCCGCTCCCGTACGCACGGCCCCCTCCCTTCACGCGCTACGCGTGCCTAAGCCGCGGGATTTCGGCGCCAATGATACTTAACTGTCTTAAGTATGGCTAGGCTACTGCTTTAGGTATGACTAGGCTGCGGGCCTCTTCTTCTCGATGACCCTCGTCTAGGCCTTGAGCACGTCCATGTGGTTCATGAGCCTCGCCAGCAGCGCCAGGAGCTGGTCGAGCTCCTCGTCGGTCAGCGCGGCGGCGACGGAGTGGGCCATGTAGTCGGCGACCAGCGGCACGAGCCTGGAGCAGCGCTCTTCGCCCGAGGCCGTCAGCTTGGCGAACGTGAACCGCCGGTCCAGCGGGCTCACGACCCGCTCGACCCAGCCGTCACGCGCGAGCGAGTCGACGAGCTGGCTGACGGCGGCGGCGGACACCGCCATCTCCCTCGCGACCTCGTTGAGGTAGAGCTGCCGGCCCTCGGCGAAGTAGAGGAGCCGGAGGAGCATGACGCGCGAGCGCGTCAGCTCGAAGCCGGCGCGCGCGATCGCCTCGTCCATGCCGGCCGCGATCTCGCCGCCCAGCCCCACCATGGCGATGTGGGCCTCGAGAGCCTTGACGCCGGCGTGGGGAAAGGCAGCGGCGTAGGCGAGCGCGATCTGGTGGACCTTCTCCTGCCGGTGGTCGAGCTTCGGCGCCGCCTCCAGGTCGTAGGCGCTTCCTGGGCTGACGGTTGCCGTCTCGACCTCCGTGGAGCTTTCCTGCATCGGCCGCCCCTTCTCCTTGCCTGCGTAGCGTCCGTAAGGAGCCCAGTCTATCACCGGCAGCCTGGCTCCGGCGGGCGCCGCGGCCTAACATGAGGCGTGCCAGCCGACCTCGCTGACGCCTGCCGGGATCTCGGCCTCGACCTCGACGCCGACACCGTCGAGCGCCTCAGGCGCTACCGCGACCTTTTGGCGGCGGCGGCACGCCGCTTCAACCTGACGTCGCTGCGCGACCCGGCCCAGATCGAGCGCCGCCACATAGTGGAGTCGCTCGCCCTCGGCCGCCTTCTGGCCGACCGCGGCCTTCTGGCGGCCGGCGCGCGCGTCGTCGACATCGGCAGCGGCGCCGGCCTGCCCGGCCTGCCGCTGAAGATCGCCTGGCCGGGCCTGCGCCTCTCGCTGCTGGAGTCCAACGGCAAGAAGTGCCGCTTCCTGCGCGAGGTGGTGGGCGAGCTGGCGCTGGGCGAGGTCGAGGTGCTGGAGGGCCGCGCCGAGGACTTCGGCCGCGACCCGGCGCACCGCGCCGCCTACGACCTCGCGGTTGCGCGCGCCGTGGCGCCCCTGCCGGCGCTCCTGGAGTACGCGCTGCCCTTCCTGCGCCTCGAAGGCCGCCTCGCCGCTGTCAAGGGCTCGGCCGCGCAGCGAGAGCTCGGCGCTTCTCAGGCCGCGCTCGCGGCCCTCGGCGGCCGCGTCGAGGCGGTGCTCGACTTCCGGCCGCCCGGTGGCCTGAGGCAGAGCGTCATCGTCGTGCTCAAGGAGGCGCCGACGCCGGAACGCTACCCGCGTCGCGCCGGTGTGCCGTCCAAGCGACCGATTGTGTGACAAACGCATGCTAGAATGCGCCTGCCTGCCGTCAGGCTCCGTCCTGAGGCTGCCTGAGGCAGGCCCGCCTGCGCGTCCTCGCCCTTCGGCCAGGGGCCGCTTCTTTTGGAGGTGAGCTCGACGTGATGGACACGCGCGAGGTCGTGGCCTGGCTCCGGCGCCTGGTCTATCTCGATACGACCGTCTTCGAGGACGTGCGCAGCATCCCGACGGCGACGATCCCCAGCGTCGTCATCGTCACGGCTGCGACGTTCATCGCCGGCCTCGGCGGCTGGCTCTGGTGGCTCGTCGAGGACTTCGGCGAGTCCAGCGACGTCTTCATCCACTCAGCGATCATCGGCTCGCTCATCGCCGTGGTCCTCTGGGGTCTCTGGCTCGCCCTCGTCTACGTCATGATCACGCAGGTCTTCCGCGAGCGCGCCTACGTCGAGCAGCTGATGCGGGTAATGGGGCTGGCGGCGGCGCCGCTGGCGCTGATGGGGCTGATGTTCATCCCCGGCCTCTCGCTCGCCATCGGCGTCGCCTCGCTCGCGCTGACCTTTGGCCTGACGAGCATGGCGATCAGCAGCGTGACGACCGCGAACCAGGGCCAGGTGCTGGCGGCGAACCTCGTGGGCTTCTTCGTCTGGGCGCTGGTGCTGACGCTGCTGGCCTCTGCCAGCCTCTCGACGGTGCAGCCGCACGCGCCGGGCGTCTTCCTCTTCAACGCGGCGTCCGGCATCACCGCCGACGTCCTGGAGCTGGCGCAGTAGGCGTCGCG
>DATBWN010000042.1:0-4413 GCA_036514755.1 Dehalococcoidia bacterium
GTAGTTCTTCTCCGCCTTCTCGTACTCGATGGGCTTGAGCATCGTGCCGCGGCCGCACATGTCCGCCAGCGTCTCCAGCGCCAGGTAGGGGTTGATGGCGCCGGCGCCGTAGCCGATAAGCACGGCGAAGTGGTGCACCTCGCGCGGCTCCGCCGACTCAAGGACGATGCCGACCTTGGTGCGCGTGCCTTCACGGATGAGGTGGTGATGCACCGCCGCCACGGCCAGCAGGCTGGGGATGCCCGCTCGGCGCTCGTCGACGCCGCGGTCGGAGAGGACGAGGATGGCGCAACCGTCGGCGACGGCGGCGGAGGCCTCGGCGCAGAGCCGGTCGACGGCCTCGCGCATCGATCCCCGCGGCTGCGTGACGTCGAAGAGGATGGAGAGCGTCCGCGAGCGCGGCCTGCCGCCCGCCAGCGCCTTGATCTTCGCCAGCTCGCGGTTGGTGAGGAACGGCTCCTTGACCTGCAGCTGGTGGCAGTGCTCCGGCGTCTCGTCGAACAGGTTCTGCTCCGAGCCGAGGAACGTCTCCAAGGACGTGACCAGCTCCTCACGGATGGCGTCCAGGGGCGGGTTGCTGACCTGGGCGAAGAGCTGCTTAAAGTAGCTGAAGAGCAGCGGGCTCTGGTCCGAGAGGACGGCGATGGGCGCGTCGTTGCCCATGGAGCCGACAGGCTCGGCGCCGTTGGCCGCCATCGGCTCCAGGATGACGTCCATATCCTCCAGCGTGTAGCCGAAGGCCTTCTGCCGTGCCAGGAGCGTCTCGAAGTCCTGGCCGGGCACATCGGACGGCTCTGGCAAGTCGGACAGGCGGAGGCGCTGCTCGGCCAGCCACTGGCCGTAGGGCCGGCGGCTGCTGAGCTGCCTCTTGATCTCGCGGTCGTCAACGAGGCGGCCCGCCTTCGTGTCGAGGAGGAACATGCGCCCGGGCTGGATGCGGCGCTTGAAGAGGATGTTCTCCGGCGGCACGTCCAGCACGCCCGTCTCCGAGGCCATGACGAGGACGCCGTCCGTGGTGACCAGGTAGCGACAGGGGCGCAGGCCGTTGCGGTCGAGGATGGCGCAGACCTGCGTCCCGTCCGTGCCGATGACCAGCGCCGGGCCGTCCCAGGGCTCCATCAGGCAGGAGTGGTACTCGTAGAAGGCCTTCTTCTCGGCGTCCATGGGGATGTGGTCGGCCCAGGCCTCGGGTATGAGCATCATCATCGCGTGCGGCAGCGAGCGCCCCGTGGCCTGCAGCAGCTCCAGGGCGTTGTCCAGCGTCGCCGTGTCGCTCTGGCCGGAGCCCGGGATGATCGGCAGGAGCTTCTTGACGTCCTCGCCCAGCCCCGGCGAGGCGAACATCGCCTGGCGCGCCGTCATCCAGTTGATGTTGCCACGCAGCGTGTTGATCTCGCCGTTGTGGATGATGAAGCGATAGGGGTGCGCGAGCTTCCAGGTGCCCAACGTGTTCGTGCCGAAGCGCGAGTGGACGAGGGCGAAGGCGGAGATAAGCGACTCGTGGCTCAGGTCGTGGTAGAAGGGCTCGATCTGGTCGGCGACGAGCAACCCCTTGTAGACCAGGGTGCGCGAAGAGAGGCTGCAGATGTAGAAGTCGCTCCGCTCAACCATGTCGGAGGCGGCGATGGCCTTCTCGATGAGGCGGCGGAGGACGTAGAGCTTCAGTTCGAAGCGAAATTCGTTCGTTATGTCACGAGAGCGGCCGACGAAGAACTGACGGATGCGGGGCATGACCTGGGCGGCGAGGACGCCGATGGCGTCCGGGTTGACGGGCACGTCGCGCCAGCCGAGGAAGGTCTGCCCTTCGTTCAGGACGGTCTGCTCGATGATCGCCTCGCAGCGGCCGCGCTGGTCCTGCTCCTGGGGCAAGAACACCATGCCGACGGCGTACTCGCCGCGGTGCGGCAGGTCGATGTCGAGCGCCGCGCACTCCTTGTGGAAGAACTCGTGCGGCATCTGGATGAGAAGGCCGGCGCCGTCGCCGGTGCGCGGGTCGGCGCCGCAAGCGCCGCGGTGGCCGAGGTTGATCAGCACCTCCAGCCCCTGGGTGATGATCTTGTGCGAGCGCTCGCCGCTGACGTTGGCGACGAGGCCGACGCCGCAGGCATCGTGCTCCTGCGAGGGGTCGTAGAGGCCCTGCTTCTCGGGGCGAGGCAGATCAGGAAATCGATACGGCTGGCTCATCTGAGTCTCGTCGGTTTCCATCCTGGCCTATTCGGGATGTCTTCCGGCCCTGGCCGGCGGGCTCTGCACTAACCTAAAACGGCCCGCCAGAGGTGGGCCGGCAAGGCTCGTAAGAGGCATCATAATAGTTCCCTATCACCCAACACGCAAGGCCCTTGAGTCGGCTATCCTTCCAAGCTCAGGACGGGTCGCCGAATCTACCAGATGCCCAGCATCATCTTGACGTCGTCCGAGGCCATCGTGCGCGGATCCCACAGCGGCGAGAACGTCAGCTCGACCTCCACGTCGCGCACGCCCTCCACGTCCATGAGCGCGTCCTGGATCTGGGCCGTGATCAGCGGCCCCAGCGGGCAAGCCGGCGTCGTCAGCGTGTAGGTGACGGTGACGATGTCGTCGTCGTTAATCTCGACGTCGTAGATGAGGCCGAGGTCGACGATGCTCATGCGCAGCTCCGGGTCCTGGATCGGCCTGAGGATCTCGATTATCTCTTCCGACGTTGTCTTGACGTTCTTCGGCATAGAGGCTCCTAGTCTTCCTTCTCGAGGCTCTCTTCCAGTACGTGCGAGGCGAGAGTCGCGCACTTGACGCGTACGGGGAACTTCGCCACGCCCTGAAACGCCTCCAGGTCGCCGATCTCCTCGCCGGGCTCTTCGTCCGGCTCGGTCATCATGCGCTGGAACGCCTCGATGATGCGCAGCGCCTCGGCGCGGCTGCGGCCCTTGACGGCGGACGTGAGCATGGAGCCGGAGGCCTGGCTGATGGAGCAGCCGCGGCCGCGGAAGGCCACGTCCTCGATGACCCCGTCGTCCATCTCCACCTCGATCTCGATCTCGTCACCGCAGAGCGGGTTGTAGCCCTCCGAGCGCGACGTGGCGTGGTCAAGGCTGCCCTTGTTGCGCGGGTGACGGTAGTGGTCAAGGATGAGCTCCCGGTAGAGGTCATCCAGCTCCGGCTCTGGCAGCTGCGTCATTCCCTGGTTCACTCCGACACGACCGGCGCCGGCTCCATGGCGAAGAAGCGGGCCGTTTCTTGCAGCGCCTCGACGAGAACGTCGATCTCCGCAAAGGTATTGTAGAGGTAGAAGCTGGCGCGCGCCGTGGCGACGCAGCCCAGCCGCCGCATGAGGGGCTGGGCGCAGTGATGGCCGGCGCGGATGGCGACGCCGTACCGGTCCAGCACCTGGCTCAGGTCGTGCGGGTGCAGCTCGCCGTAGTTGAATGAGACGACGCCGACCCGCTGCTCCGCGTTGCGCGGGCCGTAGATCGTCAGGCCGGGCAGGGCGCCGAGGCGCTCGAGGGCGTAGGCCGTGAGCGCCTTCTCGTGGGCGCGGACGTTCTCCATCCCCAGCCCTTCCAGGTAGTCGATGGCGGCGCCGAGGCCGATGGCGTCGGCGATGTTCGGCGTGCCGGCCTCGAACTTGTGCGGCACCTCGTTCCAGGTCGCCTCCTCCAGGAGCACCCGCCGGATCATGGAGCCGCCGCCCAGGAAAGGGTCCATGGCCTCCAGCAGCTCCGGCCGCGCCCAGAGGACGCCGATGCCGGTGGGCGCGCACATCTTGTGGCCGGAGAAGGCGAGGAAGTCGCAGCCGATCTCAGCCACTTCCACGGGCATGTGAGGCACGCTCTGGGCGCCGTCGACGAGCAGCAGGGCGCCGTGGCGGTGGGCGATCTCCGCCGCCTCGACGATGGGGTTGATGCCCAGGACATTGGAGGCATGCGCCAGCGCGACCATCTTCGTCTTCGGCCCGACGAGCGACTCGATCTGGTCGAGGCGCAGGTTGCCCTCCTCGTCGATGTCGACGAAGCGCAGCCGGGCACCGCGCTCGCGGGCGATGAGCTGCCAGGGAATGAAGTTGCTGTGGTGCTCCGCCAGGCTGAGGACGATCTCGTCTTCCGGCTGGAGGAAGCGACGCCCCCAGGCGTTGGCGACGAGGTTGATCCCCTCCGTCGTGTTGCGCGTGAAGACGACGCTCTCCGGCCCATAATGCGACTTGATAAAGCGGGCGACCTTGGCGCGGGCGCCCTCGTAGGCGTCCGTGGCCTCCTCGGCCAGCGTGTGCAAGCCGCGATGGATGTTGGCGTTATAGCTCTCGTAGTAGCGCACGAGGGCGTCGATGACGACGCGCGGCTTCTGGCTGGTGGCGGCGTTGTCCAGGTAGACCAGCGGCTTGCCGTGCACCTGGCGCTGGAGGATGGGGAAGTCCCTGCGGACGGCTTCTACGTCAAGCAT
>DATBWN010000043.1:0-4877 GCA_036514755.1 Dehalococcoidia bacterium
ACCACCGCCGGCTCCTTGATGACGATGCCCTCGCCCTTGACGTAGACGAGGACGTTCGCCGTACCGAGGTCGATTCCGATCCGTTTCGCAAGCATGCCGTTAGTGTACGGTATGGCAGTGAACGGCGCTGAAGGTTTGGGCTGCTAGCGCTCTACGCTGGCGCCGAGGCCCCGCAGCTTGCCAACGAGGTCCGCGTGCGCTCGGTCGAGGTGATGTGCGTCGTTGATCTCGGTCCGGCCCTCCGCCGTCAGCGCCGCCAGCACCAGCGCGCCGCCGGCGCGCACGTCCAGCGCCCGCACGCTGGTGCCGTGCAGCGGCGTCGGGCCGATGACGATGGCCGCCGAGCCGGCGGTGATGACGTCTGCTCCCATCTTACGCAGCTCGCCCACGTAGAGCAGACGGTTCTCGTACACCCGCTCCTGGATGATGCTTACGCCCTGGCACTGCGTCAGGAAGGCGGCCAGCGGCGGGTGCAGGTCTGTCGCAAGCCCCGGATAAGGCACCGCCTGCGCCTGCACGCCGCGGAAGGCGCGGCCGGCGCCGCAGACGCGCAGCGAGCGGTCGCCGGCCTCGACGCTGGCGCCGGCCTCTCGCAGCTTGTAGATCAGGGCGTCCAGGTGCTCCGGCGCCGCGCCCTCGACGGCGACCTCGCCGCGGGTCGCCGCCGCCGCGAGGGCGAAGAGGCCCGTCTCCAGCCGGTCCGGTATGACCCGATGACGCACGCCGCCCAGCTCCGCGACGCCATCGATCGCCAGCACACCGCTGCCGGCGCGCTCGATCTTCGCCCCCATGGCGTTGAGCATGGCGATGACGTCGACGATCTCCGGCTCCGCGGCCGTGTTGATCAGGGTCGTTCTGCCCTCAGCCAGCACGGCGGCGAAGACGAGGTTCATCGTTCCCATAACGCTGGGGTAGTCGAGGAAGAGGCGGGCGCCGCGCAGGCGCGGCTGCTCCGGCGACCGCTGGGCGCGGTACTGCTCGCCGTCGCGCTCGACGCGGGCGCCGAGGCCGCGGAAGCCCTCGATGTGGGCGTCGAGCGGCCGCATGCCGATGATGTCGCCGCCGGGCGCGCAGCAGGCCGCCTCGCCGAAGCGACCGAGGAGCGGCCCCATCACGAGGAAGCTCGCCCTCTGATTGACGACGAGATCGTTCGGCGCGTCGAAGCGCTGGATGCGGGCGGCGCGCACGCGCCAGAGGCCGGCGCCCTCGTGGCGCACCTCGGCGCCGAGCGCGGCGAGGATGCCCGCCATCGTGCGCACGTCCTCGATGTCGGGGACGTTCTCCAGGACGCACTCCTCGCCGGTGAGCAGGCAGGCGGCGAGGGCGTAGTCAGCCGCGTTCTTGGAGCCGCCGACGCGCACAGTCCCCTGGAGGGGTCGTCCACCCTCGATGACAAGCCTGGGACTGGTCAACGGCCTCTCGCTCTTGATCCTTGGAGAGCCGCAGGACGGGGCTCTCAGCTGTTTCCTGCAGGATACGGTAGGCCCTCCGGCGCTGGCAACCTCATGGCGACTAGCGTCGCGGCAGTGCGCTGCCGCCCGCCAGGCAAACACGAAATACCAGCTAGGTTAGGACATGCACACAGTCGGGCTCAGGAGTATCCTACGTCGAAAATGGCCCACGTAGACTGGCAGGTGCTGCTCATCACCGGCCCGACCGGTGCTGGCAAGACGACGACGGCGCGAGCCCTTGCCGCCCTGCAGGCTAGCCCGACAATCCACATCTGCCTGGACAGCGTGCGGGAGTCCGTCCGGTCCGGATTCGCTGACCCGCTGCGCGGCTGGACGGCGGAGGCCGCCCGCCAGTACGAGCTTGCATTGCAGGCCTGCGCTTCCGTCGCGAGGCTCTACGTGAGCAACGGCTTCCGATGCGTCATCGACGACGTCTTCGTTCCTGAGCTCAGCGCATCGAGCCTCGCGTCAGCGGACATTCCAGCGGAGTTCAGGGAGAAGGCTCTCGAAGAGCTCCAGAGGCTCGACCCGCCGACGTTTTCGCGCTGGAGAGCGGCCCTCGAGGGCCTGGACTGCCAGCTCGCCGTCCTCCTGCCCAGCCTCCCTAAGGTGCTGGAGCGCAACGCAGCCCGCTCAACGAGCAAGGACGTCCCGCGCGAGATGCTGGCTATGATCTACGAGATGACGCTGTCCTGGCGGCAAGACGATGTCTTCGTCCTCGACAACAGCGATCTCTCACCGGAAGAAGCCGCGCAACGAATCGAGGAACATCTGAGCTGAGCAACAATCAACGCTCGCGGCGAGGATGCCCCCACGCTAGTGGGTGACGTTTGCGTTAAGTGGTAGTATAGTCCCGTGATGGCTTCCGCCCGCAAACCGGCCCGCGACGAGCCCTGCCTCCAGATCGGCGAGGTGGCGGACCGCACCGGCGTCACCCAGCGCACCCTGCGCTTCTACGAAGAGCGCGGCCTCCTCAAGCCGCCGACGCGCATGGAGGGCGGCTTCCGCCTCTACTCCGAGGACGACGTCGCCCGCGTCGAGCAGATCAAGCGGCTGCAAAGCCTCCTCGGCCTCACGCTGGCCGAGATCAAGGACATGGTCGAGGCGGAGGAGGTCAGAGAGGAGCTCAACGCCACCTACCGGCCGGACCGGCCCGTCGAAGAGCGCATCGAGCGCGTGCAGCGCCGCATCGAGGTCACGCGCCGCCAGCACGACATCATCAGCGCCAAACTCACGGCGATGCTGGAGATGAAGAAGGACCTGGAGGAGAAGCTCCAGCGCTACGAAACCAGCCGCGCCGAGATGGAGAAGCACCGCCAAGAGGCGCAAGCCACCTCATAGCCCCGGGCATAGCCCCGGGCACCAAGCCTCGCGGCCCGAGGAGCGGCAGCCTAGTGCCGCACGCTAGTGCCGCTCCTTCTCCGCCGCCTCGATGACCTTCTTGGCGACGTGGTCCGGCACCTCTTCGTAGTGGTCGAACGTCATCTCGAAGGTGGCGCGGCCCTGCGTCAGGGAGCGCAGGTCGGTCGCGTAGCGCTGCATCTCCGCCAGCGGCGCCTGCGCGTCGATGACCGTCACTTTGTCCTCGGGCGTGATGCCGAGGACGTGCGCCCGCTTGCCGTTGAGGTCGCTCACCAGATCCCCGGTGTAGGCGTCAGGCGTGCGCACGCGCACGTTGACGATGGGCTCGAGCAGGACGGGTCGCGCCTTCAGGGCGCCCGCCTTCAGCGCCTGCGCCCCCGCCAGCTTGAACGACATCTCGGAGGAGTCCACGGGGTGGTCCTTGCCGTCGACGAGGCTTACCCGCACGTCGATGACCGGGTTGTGGGCGAGGACGCCCTCCGCCATCGCCTCGTGGACGCCGTTCTCCACCGCCGGCACGTACTGCCTCGGGACCGAGCCGCCGACCGTCTTGTTGACGAACTCGAAGCCTGAGCCTCGCGGCAGCGGCTCGATGTTCAGGGTCACTTTTGCGTACTGGCCGTGGCCGCCCGTCTGCTTCTTGTGCGTGTACTCAGCGGAGGCCGGGGCCGTGATTGTCTCCTTGTAAGGCACGCGCGGCGTCTGGTGGACGACGTCGGCGCCGAACTTGCGCTTCATCTTCTCGCAGGCGATCTCCACGTGCGACTCGCCCAGGCCCGCGATGATCGTCTCGCCCGTGTCGGGGTCGCGGCGGACGCGCATGATCGGGTCCTCTTCGACGATGCGCGCCAGCGCCGTGCTCATCTTGTCCGTGTCCGCCTTCGACTTCGGGTAGATGGCGACGCTGAAGATCGGCTCCGGGAAGTGCAGCGGCGGCAGCTTCACCGCCTTCTCCCGCTGGGTCAGCGTGTCGCCCGTCACCGTCTCGCCCAGCTTCGCCACGGCGCCGATGTCGCCGGCGACGAGCTCCGGCGTCGCGTCCTGCGTCTTGCCCCGCACGACGAAGAGCTGGCCGACGCGCTCGTCGGCGCCCTTGTTGGCGTTCCAGACGTGAGTGTCGGCCTTCAGCGTGCCCGAGAACACGCGCAGGTAGGTCAGCTTGCCGACGTAGGGGTCGGCCGTGGTCTTGAAGACCTGCGCCGCCAGCGGGCCGGCGGCGTCGGCCGGCAGGTCGGCGCCGTCCGCCGTCTTGACGCTCGCCTGCAACGGCGAGGGGAAGTAGCGCGCAACGGCGTCCAGGAAGCGCGCGACGCCGATGGTCTTCGCCGCCGAGGCCGCGAAGACTGGGATGAGGTCGCCGGAGGCAACGCCGGCCGCCAGGCCGCGGCCGATATCCTCGACGCTCAGCTCCTCGCCCTCCAGGTACTTGTTCAGGAGGTCCTCGTCGTTCTCCGCGACGGCCTCCAGCAGCTGGCCGCGCGCCGCCTCGATCTCGCCAGCCAGCTCGGCCGGCGGCGCCGCCTCCGTGCCCTTTTCGCCCAGGTACGCCTTCTGGTCGACGAGGTCGACGATGCCCTGGAACGACTCCTGGCTGCCGATGGGCAGGTGCACGGCCACGCACTTCTTGCTCAGCTGCGACTGCACCTGCCGCAGCGTCTCGGCGAAGTTCGCGTTCTCGCGGTCGAGGCGGTTGATTACGACGGCGCGCGGCAGGCGGCGCTCGGCCGCCATGCGCCAGGCCAGCTCCGTGCCGACCTGCACGCCCGACGCGGCGCAGACGACGATGACGGCCGCGTCCGCCGCGGCGAGGCCGCTGTAGGCGTCGCCGATGAAGTCGGCGTAGCCGGGCGCGTCGATGAGGTTGATCTTGCGGTCCTGCCACTCGAGGGGCAGCAGCGAGGCGTTGATGCTCACCTTGCGCCTCACCTCGTCCGGGTCGAAGTCAGAGGTCGTCGTGCCGTCGTCGACGCGGCCGAGGCGGTTGATGGCGCCGCTGACGAAGAGCGCCGCTTCGGCGAACGAGGTCTTGCCGGTGCCGCCGTGGCCGAGGAGCACCAGGTTGCG
>DATBWN010000044.1:0-3774 GCA_036514755.1 Dehalococcoidia bacterium
CAGGGGCTAGCAGGAGAAGAGAGCCTTGGCCACCAGGGAAGAGATCATCGCCGCCATCGGGCAGGTGCGAGAGCGGCTGGATGGCCTCGAGGCGCGGATCGTCGCCAACCTCGACCGGCCCCTGCTCAGCGGCAGCTGGACTGTGCACGATGCCCTCTGTCACCTTGCGGCGGACTCGAACGCAGTGCCGGCGTTCGTCCAGCGCATCCAGCGGGCAGTCCAGGGCGAGCCGCGGCGCGCGCCGGGCTTCGACGTCGACGCCTACAACGAGCGGCAGATCGCGCTGCGGAAGCAGAGGCCGATCGAAGAGGTGCTACGCGAGCTGCGGGACGGCCTCAGCGCCGACGTCGACCGCGTCGAGCAACTAGACGAGGCGTTCCTCCTGCAGACGCTGCCGGACTTCCGCGGTCAGGTCCTCCCCGTCTCCGACCAGATGCGCGCTTACATCGGAGGCCACCCCAGCCGCCACCTCGACGACATCGAGACGGCCATTGGCATGGCGGCATCCCCGCGCGGACAGTAGAGGAAAGGGCGGGGCGCGGGCGATGACCGACCGGCGGAGCGAGCCTACGGAGTCAAGCGAAGCTGCCCAGCACGAAGCGATCATCCTCTGGTGGATGCCGCTCCTTGCCCTGCTGGCGCCGCTGGTATTCGCGGCCTGGAAGGGCGCCTCGGCGGACGACGACGCGCTGCGCGAAGCAGTGCTCGCCTTCCTCTGGCCGGGCGTCGGCTTCTACCTGGGCGCCCTCGGCGTGCTCTGGGCGGGCTGGAAGATCGAGCTGGATTGACTAGCGCTTTCCAACTGGACGAAGCGTCAGCGGAGTGCAGGGGCGCAGCGCCCTGCCGGGGTGTGGGGGTGTCCCCCACACTGTCTTCCTTAGAAGACGGAGCGGAGCAGACCGCTAGGGATGCGCAGCGGCCATTGAGGTCCAACCAGTTTGAAGGGCACTAGCGCTTTCCCCTCTCCCTCGCAGGGAGACGGGGTAGGGTGAGGGTCGGATGATCTACGTCCTATACGGCCCGGACCAGTTCCGCGCCCGCGAAGAGCTGAGGCGCATCCGCGCCGAGCTGGACCGCGACGGCAACCTGGCGCACAACACGCTGCGCCTGGAGGGTCGCGGCCCTTCGTCAGGCTCAGGGCGGAGCCTGACGCCCGCTGAGCTGCGCGCCGCCTGCCACACGGCCTCTTTCTTCGCCGAGGACCGCCTCGTCATCGTCGAGGGGCTGCAAGGCCGCTTCGGCGGCTTCCGGCGCGGCGGTCGCCGCGGCCAGCGCTCATCCGCCCGCCCTGAGCCTGCCCTGAGCAGGGTCGAAGGGGCTCTCGAAGGGCGAGGCGCCCGTGGTTCGGCTGCCGACGAGCTCGACCAGTTCGTCGAGGTGCTGAAGGGCCTGCCGCCCACGACGACCGTCGTCCTGCTGGACGAGCAGGCCTCGCCGGCGCTCCTGGAAGCGCTGACGGGCGAGGCGACGGCGCGCGAGTTCGCCGTCCTGCGCGGCGACGCGCTGCGCCAGTGGGCGGCGCAGCGGGCCCGCGCCCAGGGCGCCGACCTGGCGCCGCCGGCGCTGGAGCGCCTCGTCTCCCTGGTGGACGGCTACCACCTGGGCGAGCTGGCGCAGGAGATCGACAAGCTGGCGACCTACGCCGCCGGCCGGACAGTGGGCGTCAGCGACGTCGACGAGCTGGTGAGCGGCGCCGTGCAGTACCAGGTCTGGGACCTGACGGACGCCGCCATCGAGGGGCGCGGCGAGCGCGCCCTCGCCGTCCTGCGCGCCATGGACGCCCACGACTACCCGCCGCAGCTTCTCGTCTTCATGCTCACGCGCCAGTATCGCCAGCTCATCCTCGTCCAGTCGATGCTGCGTGAGGGCCTCGGCGCGGAGCAGATCGGCGGTCAGCTCGGCGTGCAGGGCTACCCCCTGCGCAAGGCCATCGACCAGGCGAGCCGCTACCCGGCCGACCGGCTGGAGGCGGCCTACCGGTGCCTGCTTGCGACAGACGTAGCGGTAAAGCGGGGCGTGCTGGAGGTTGACACGGCGCTGGAGCTGCTCATCGCCGAGCTGGCGGAGCTGGCGCGCCGCCGCGGCCCGGCGCTTCGTCGCGCCTGACGAATCCTTCCCTGGAAGGACGGCGGCCTCGCGATGACGACAGGCCTACTCGGCCTCGTCGCCGTTGTCGTCCCGGTGGTAGATGGGGTTGTAGCAGGCGACGTAGTGGCCGGGCTCGATCTGCGTCAGCGGCGGCGAGTCGAGGTTGCGGCAGTCGTTCATCGCTTTCGGGCAGCGCGGCAGGAAGGCGCACTGAGGCGGCAGCTTCGTCATGTCCGGCGGGCGGCCGTACACCTGGCGCAAGCGACCGCTGACATCCTCGTTGAGCCTGGGCAGGGACTCGAACAGCGCCCAGGTGTAGGGGTGGCGCGGCCGCCGGTAGAGCAGCTCCGGCGAGCCCTCCTCGGCGATGCGGCCGGCGTACATGACGGCGACGCGGTCCGCCATCTGGGCGATGACGCCGAAGTCGTGCGTAATCAGGAGGATGGAGACGCCGCCCTCGCGCAGGCGACGCAGCTCCTGCAGGATGTCGGCCTGCACCGTCATGTCGAGGGCCGACGTCGGCTCGTCGGCGATGAGGACGGTGGGCCTGAGCGCCATGGCGATGGCGATCATCACGCGCTGAGCCATGCCGCCCGAGAGCTGGAACGGGTAGCGGCCGGCGATGCGCTCCGGCTCTGCCAGCCCCATGCTCCCCAGGAGGTCGACGGCCTGGCGGCGCGCCTCGTTGCGGCTGGCCTTCGAGTGGGCGGTGATGATCTCGCCCACCTGGTCGCCCACCGTGAGGATAGGGTTGAGGCCGGCGATGGGGTCCTGAAAGATCATCGATATCTGGCGGCCGCGCAGGTCGCGCAGCTCGTCCTTGGGCATGCGGAGGATGTCTCGGCCTCCGAAGAGGATGCGGCCGGACTCGACGTAGCCGGGGTGCGGCACGAGGTTGAGGATGGAGAGGGCGAGCGTCGTCTTGCCGCAGCCGCTCTCGCCGACCAGGCCGAGGATCTCGCCGCGTTCGATGCGCAGGTCGACGCCGTCCACGGCCTTGAGGACAACCTTGCGGTCGTGGAAGTGAGTGCGGAGGTCTTCGATCTGCAGGATCGTGTTCGCCGTCATGAGAGGCGCCGCGGCGCCCTCTCATGATAGCAGTTCGCGTGAGGTGGAAGGCCCGCCGTCAGCCTAGAACCCGCGCCCGAGGCGGTAGAGGACCTTGCCCTGCACCTCCACGTCCGCCGCCTTGGCGTAGATGGGCTGCATAGTGACGTTGGCGGGCTGCAGGCGGACGCGGTCGCCCTCGTAGTAGATCTTCTTGAGCGTCGTCTCCTGGCGGTCCTTGAGCCAGACGGCGACCATGTCGCCGTTCTCGGCCGCCTGCGCTGCCTCCATGACGATGAGGTCGCCGTCGTTGACGAGGGCGTCGATCATCGACGTGCCCTTCACGCGCAGGGCGAAGACGTTCTCGCGGCTGCCGGTGACGCCGACGGGGACCTCGACGGCCTCCTCAAACGCCTCCTGCGCCCACGTCTCGGCCGAGGGCACAGGGATGGGCTGGCCGGCGGCGATCTGGCCGATGACGGGCACGCTGCGCATGCGCGTGCGCCCGACCAGCTCGATGGCGCGCGAGACCTCGCGGTCGCGGCGGATGAACCCCATGCGCTCCAGCGCCTTCAGGTTGTAGTCGACGACGGAGGTGGAGCTGATGGCGCAGCCCTCCTGGATGTCGCGGATGCTGGG
>DATBWN010000045.1:0-5371 GCA_036514755.1 Dehalococcoidia bacterium
GGCACGTCGTCCTCGGCGAAGATGGCGCTCACAGGACAGGCCGGCTCGCAGGCGCCGCAGTCGATGCACTCGTCAGGGTCGATATACAGCAGCGGGTCGATTTCGCCTTCGTCGTGGATGCAGTCGACGGGGCAAACGTCGACGCAGGAGCGGTCCTTGGTGCCGATGCAGGCTTCGGTGATGACGTAGGTCACGGCAAACCTCCTTCGGTCGATAAGCCCAGCCTGCGCCATTCTAGACAACGACGGGCCTACAGGGAAGCGTCTCACATTCGACGCCTGTGAAGATTTACGCAACGGTAACGGCCCTCAGCCATGCCTGAACGGCCAGAAGCCGCGTCGCTCTTTGGGCGCTGGATCGGCGGGAAGCGGCAGGGTCGCCAGCCGCTCGTCCAGCCGGCGCTTGAGCATGAGCATGCGCTCCGCGACCTCGATTGCGCTCTCGACATCCTCCTCGACCTCGGGGAAGAGGTGGCGCAGGGAGCGGTCGAAGCCGGGGACGCTGCTGCGACGGCCGCCGCCGTCCTCGGCCGGGCGCGGCTGGAGCATCGGGTAGGCCTTGAGCTCCGTTATCGAGCCGAGCATCCCGGAGAGGAGGCGGCGCGTCTGCGCCTCGTCGAGGCGGACGGTGGCGACGGCGAGGTGAAGCTGCGGCTGCAGCTCTCGCGCCAGCTCGGCGAGGCCGTGCTCGACGGGCTGCTTGGTGAGCGTGTCGAGCTCGGAGCCGGGGCGGCCGAGGTGATAGGCGGCGGCGAGGAAGACGAGCTTCGCCTCTTCCTGGCGTAGCTGCAGCTCGATCTGGGGCATCTGAGAGAGAAAGCCGTCCTTCGCGCGAAGGACGGCTAGGCGGCTACTTGTGCATCCGCGCCCATCTGGTCTTCTTGCGCATCTTCTCGTACTTATGCTTGCGGATCTTCTTGCGCCGCTTCTTGACGACGGACGACATCAACCCTCCTCGATAGTGGACAACGGGCGAATTATAGCACTAGACCACTCTAGGCAGAGGCCACTTCAGCTCGCAGCTGAGGCAGCGCGCCTGGACGAGGACGCCGTCCAGCCAGTAGCTGACGGTGAAGGACTCGTGGCAACGGGGGCACACCTGGTCGCCCAGGCGCACTTCGCGCTGCTTAGAGGGTTGGGGTGTAGGTCGGGGCGCTGTCATGGCTGGCTGGCCTCAGTATAGCAGCGTCCCTCATGGCGCCTGCCTGCCGGCAAGCAGGCCTGCGAGGGCCTTACCCTCACAGGCGGGGCGCGGGCGCGTCGCCCGCGGTGCCGTTAGGCGGCGGACTCGGAGGCCAGGGCCTCGGCGGCGCGGGAGTCGATCCGAACGCTGAGCTGCACCAGGGCCGTGGCAAGCCGGCGTCGCAGCGACGGCTGCGGCTTCTCGGCCTCTTCCAGGGCTAGCAAAATGCGCGCCTTGGCCAGGGCTGCGTCTACCTCGGTTTGGTGCTCTCGCAATCTCTGTTCCAGTTCGTATTCGCTAAACACGGCTATTCCTCCTCGGGTCCGCGGGGTCTAAGGGGAGGATGTCATGCCGGCGCCCTCGATTCCATCTCGCAGGCGTTAAGAGAACGCTCGTCTCCCTTGATTCCCCGGCCTACATAGAGTTTACCTATTTCTCAGGCCGAGCACGTTGGTCGGTGTCAATAGTATGTGAACGCTCCGCTTTGTGGACGGCAGACAACAAGGGGCAAGATCGGCGGGCGAAGAGGTTTCGCCTAGCCCGTGGCCATCTCGACGACGGTCACGCCTTCGCCGCCCTCCTGGGGAGAGGCGAACTCGAAGCCCTTGACCAGCGGGTGCTTCGCCAGCAGCTCGCGCACGGCCTGGCGCATGCGGCCCGTCCCCTTGCCGTGGACGACACGCAGGCGCGGCACGCCGGCTCGAAAGCCTTCGTCCAGGAACCGCTCGACGCGCGGCAGCGCCTCGTCCAGCGTCTGGCCGCGCAGCTCGATCTGCTCGAGGACGACGGGCGGCGGCGGCGGTAGCTGCGGGCGCTCCGGCAGGCGCCGCGGCGGCCGGCCGACGCGGACGATCTGGTCGACGCTGACGCGGGCGCGCACGCCGCCGAAGCTGACGTCGACCTCACCTCGCCTGTCCGGCGGCCCGAGGGCCTCCGCCGCCATGGGCACGCCCTGCAGCCAGACCGCGGCGCCGGGCTTGATCATTTCGGGGCGCACCTCGCCGACGCGCCGGCGGCGGCGGGAGCGTCGCCGCAGACGTTGGGCCGTCTCGCTCGCGCTAACGACGGCCTCGCGCGCGACGCCCAGTTCCTCCGGCGTGACGGCGGCCTTCTCGCGCACCGAGAGGCGTTGGACGTGGGCGAGGGCCTCGCGCGCGGCAGCGACCTCCTCCTCCAGCGCCAGCGCCGCTTCGTCCAGCCGCTGGGCACGCTCCTCGTCGATGCCGGCGAGGCGCTCCTCGATGCGAGCGCGCGCGGCCTCGGCGCGACGCCGCGCTTGCTCCTCGGCGCGGCGCGCCGACGCCGCGGCCTCGCGCTCGGTCTGCAGCTCGCCCAGGAGGGAGTCGATGGCCATCTCCTCCGGCGCCAGCGAGGACCGGGCGGCGCGCAGCACCGCCTCCGGCAGGCCCAGGCGGGCGGCGATGGCGAGGGCGTTGCTCCGCCCCGGCACGCCGATGGTGATCTTGTAGGTCGGCGCCAGCGTGACCGGGTCGAACTCCACGGCGGCGTTCTGGACGCCCGGCGTCGCGTGGGCGAAGAGCTTCAGCTCGCCGTGGTGCGTGGTGGCGACGGTCAGGGCGCCTTTATCGAGCAGGTGCTGCAGCAAAGCGCGCGCGAGGGCGGCGCCCTCGGCCGGGTCGGTGCCGGCGGCAAGCTCGTCCAGGAGGACGAGCGAGGCGGGACCGGCGCGCTCCAGCAGGGCGATGATGTTCTTCAGGTGGCCGGAGAAGGTGGAGAGCGACTGCTCGATGCTCTGCTCGTCGCCGATATCGGCCAGCACCTCCGCGAAGACGGGCAGGCGGCTGCCAGCCGCGGCGGGCACGGGCAACCCGGCCTGCGCCATGAGGCAGAGCAGCCCGACCGTCTTCAGCGCCACCGTCTTGCCGCCCGTGTTCGGGCCGGTAAGTAGCAGGACGCGGCCCTCGTCGCCGACGCGAAGCGAGACGGGCACCGGCGCCGCGAGCAGCGGATGGCGGGCGTCGCGCAGGTCGAGGGCGGCGGGCGCCTTCGTCAGCCAGCGCTCGGGGTCGCCGTCTTCTGACTCGTTGGGCAGGCACTCGAGGCCGCCGGACGAGAGCTCCTCCGCCAGCCGCGCCGCGGCCAGGAGGAGGTCGAGTTCGGCCAGGCGCTCGACGTTGGCGCCGATCTCCGGCGCCGCGCCGCCGACGAGGGCGCTGAGGCGGCGCAGGATGCGCTCGATCTCCCGCTGCTCCTCGATCTGCAGCTCGCGCCAGGTGTTGGCGAGGTCGACGACGGCGAGGGGCTCGACGAAGACGGTAGCGCCGCTCTGGGAGACGTCGTGGACGATGCCGCGCACCTCGCCGCGAAAGTCGGCCTTGATTGGCACCACGTAGCGGCCGTCGCGCAGGGTGACGATGGGCTCCTGGGCGGCGAGGCGGCCGGCGGGCGAGGCGAGGAACTCCTGCAGCTTGGCGTGCACGCGGTCGTGGGCGATCTTGATGTCGCGGCGGATGACGGCGAGGGCCTGACTGGCGGCGCTGAGCACCTCGCCGCGCTGGTCAAGCGAGCGGCCGATCTCCTCGACGACCTCAGCTCGCTCGACCAGCGCCTCGCCGAGCGCGCCGAGACGCGGCAGCGACGCGGCGGCGCGCGCGAGGGACGCCTTTGCCTGGCTGGCGACGCGCTGCGTGGCGGCGACGGCGAGCAGCTCCTGAGCGTCGAGGACGCCATCGAGGGCCGCCTTCGCCAGCGCCGGCCGCACGTCCACGGCGCCGCCGAGGTTCAGAGGCGCACGGAAGGAACGGAAGCGGATCGCCTCGGCGAGGCGCTGCTGACGCGCCAGCGCGTCGTCGTAGTCGGGCGTCGGCCGCAGGGCGAGCGCGAGGTCGCGGCCCGCTGAGAACGCCGTCAGGCGGGCGAGGCGGTCGAGGACCTTGCCGAGCTCGAGGACGCGGAGGGCGTGCTCATCCACGCCTCGGATTGTAGCAAGGGGCGCTTAGGCGAGCCCGTTGCGTGTCGCGTAGCCGGCCGCTTCGGTGCGATTCGCGGCGCCGATCTTGGCGAAGATGTTCGAGACGTGGCGTTGAACCGTGTTGATGCTGATGACGAGTTCGTCCGCGATCTGGGGGTTGCTCCTCCCCGCCGCGATCAGGCGCAGCACTTCGATCTCGCGCAGGGACAGGCCGCTGTTGCTGCCTGCCGCCGCGGGTTGAGGCACCTCAGCCTCCTCAGCCACGGGCCCGCTGGCCAGAAAGGCGCGCACCTCGGAGACCAACGTCTGCCACGCGGGGTGGCGCGCCAGCAGCCAATGACTCCGGCCCTCCAGCGCGACGAGACGCGCGTTGGGAATCAGAGCCGCTATCGTCCGCGCGTTGCTGAATGGGACAGCGTCATCCACGCGATGCAATACCAGCGTGGGCGCGGACACCTCAGGCAGCCTGCCCGTCACGTCGAAGCCCACGACTGCCGACATGACGCGGCCTGCGATTTCGCCGGTCGTCGACACCCGCTGCCATTCGTAGAACGCGTCTACCTCCGCCTCTGAGGCGCCAGGCATCAGGATCGACGTGAATAGCTGGCGGGAGGTCGAAGAGTCCTGGCCCCAGTTTTCGCGAGTCAGGGTTATGAGTGCCTCCGTCTCGGCCTGCGACTGTCCTTTGGCTTGGACGAAGGTCCCGTACAGCACAAGCCGCGTTACCCGCTCTGGATGGCGGGCGGCGTATTCGATGGCGACGGCTCCCCCTTGAGACAGGCCGAGCAAAGCGAACCGCTCGATGCCGGCCGCGTCCACCGCGGCCTCCAGGTCGCTAACCCAGGCATCCAGGGAGATGTCCTCAACGTCGCGGTCGGAGAGGCCGCAGCCGCGCTGATCGAATCGAATAAACTGGTAATCCCTGGGGAACTCCTCCAGCCAGTGACGCCAGAGCAAGGTCTCCGACTCGTGCTCCAGGTGCGTCAGCCAGTTCGGCGCCCTGACCAGCGGCGGGCCCTGACCCATCGTCGCGTAGGCGATGCGCGTGCCATCCGCCGCCGTGCAGAAGCGAATCTCCTGACGCAGCCGCTCACTCGCCGCTAGCTCGGGCGCTTTCATCGCGGGCGCATTATAGCGCGCCGTCCGAGATTAGTCTGCCTCTTTGTACTCGCGCAGCTGGGCGAGCGCCTCGTCGTCGATGTCGACGCGGACCAGGTCGTCGAACAGCTCGGCGATGTAGCGCGCCGGCAGGACGAT
>DATBWN010000046.1:0-2845 GCA_036514755.1 Dehalococcoidia bacterium
GTCAGCAGGCAGGCCCGCCCGGCCCCGCTTCGGCGCGCGGCTGCCGCAGGGTATGCTTTGGGGGATGCACTACGAGCCGCCGCGCCAGGAGAAGCGGAAGGACCCATCCGGCTGCCTGGAGACGATCACCATCAGCCGCATGATCGTCTCGATCCTCCTGGTGCCGCTGACCCTCATCATCGGCGGCATCTTCGCCGTGCTCATCGCCCTCTTCCTCCTCACCATCCACCCGTTGTTCGCCCTGCTCTTCGTCCTCGGCGCCGTGCTGCTGCTCATGATCGCCGCGCGCTGGGAGGCGAGGCGCGTTGGGCGCGAGCGGCCGCCGAACGAGCTCTAGGCCGACTCGCCCCGTTCCGCTGTCCCCGGTTCCTGGCTCATCGCCGGCCGGGACGTGGATGAGGGAGCGCGGAACAGATATCCTTCTCTCACCATGACCATCGCCGAAAACGTGGCGCGGGTGCGAGCGCGGCTGGCGGCGGCGTCGCGGCGCGCCGGGCGCGACCCGGCCGACGTCCGCCTCATCGGCGCCTCCGCCGCCTACAAGGGCGTGACGCCGGCGCAGATGGAGGCGGCGCTCGACGCCGGCCTGCGCGACTTCGGCGAGAACCGCGTCCAGGAGGCGGAGGCGCACATCGCCGCCCTCGGCCGGCGGGCGCGGGAGGCGACCTGGCACCTCATCGGTCACCTGCAGACGAACAAGGTCGCGGCCGCACTGCCGCTGTTTGCTATAATCCACAGCGTCGACTCGTCCCGTCTGGCCGAGCAGCTCAGCCGCCGCGCCAGCGCCTGCTTAGAGGGCCAAGCCCGTCTCCGGATACTGCTGGAAGTGAACGTTGCAGGAGAGACCTCGAAGTTCGGCTTCGCGCCGGCGGAGGTGAGCGACGCCGTGGCGGCAATCGGCCGCCTGCCATACCTCGACCTTGCCGGCCTCATGACCGTCGCGCCCGCCACGGACGACCCGGAGACGGTGCGCCCCGTCTTCTCTGAGCTGCGGGAGTTAGCCCGCGCCAGCGGCCTCGCGGAGCTGTCCATGGGCATGACGGACGACTTCGAGGTGGCCATCGAGGAGGGGGCAACGATGATCCGCGTCGGCCGGGCGATCTTCGGAGAGCGGCCGTGAAGCTCGGCGTCATCGGCGCCGGCGCCATGGGCGAGGCCATCGTCGCGGCCGTGCTGCGGGCCGGTCTCGCGGACGCCAGGGAGATCCGCGTCGCGGACCTCGCCGCCGCCCGCCTGAAGCACGTGAGCGCGACCTACGGCGTCGCGGCGTCCGGCGCGAACCGAGAGGCGGCGGCCGGCGTCGACGTCCTCGTCTTCGCCCTGAAGCCGCAGGACTTCGACGACGCGGCGAAGGAGCTGAGCGGCACGATCGGCGAGGGGACGACGGTGCTCTCCATCATGGCCGGCGTGACCATCGACCGCCTCACTCGCAAGCTGGCGACGCCGCGCGTCGTACGGGCGATGCCCAACACGCCGGCGCAGATCGGCGAAGGGATGACTGTCTGGACGGCGACGCCGGCGGTGAGCGCCGAGGGGCGCGAGGCGGCGCGGGCGGTCTTCGGCGCCCTGGGCCGCGAGGCCTACGTGCCGGAGGAGAAGTACCTGGACATGGCGACGGGCCTCTCCGGCAGCGGCCCCGCCTACGTATTCTTGTTCATCGAGGCGCTGATCGACGCCGGCGTGCACATCGGCCTCAGCCGCGACCTGGCGACGACGATGGCGCTGCAGACTGTCCTGGGCTCGGCGCGCTACGCTATCGAGACGCAGCGCCACCCGGCGGAGCTGCGCGACCAGGTGACCTCCCCCGGCGGCACGACCGCAGAAGCGCTGCGAGAGCTGGAGGCAGCCGGCTTCCGCGCTGCCGTCCTGGAGGCGGTCATCGCCGCCTACGAGAAGTCGAAGGCGCTGGGCGAGGAGTCGAAGTGATCGCCAACATCATCGACAAGACGATCCTCGTGCTGACAATCGCCATCATCATCCGGGCGCTGCTGAGCTGGTTCCCGAACATCGACCCGCGCAACCCGCTGGTCGAGTTCATCGTCGCCATCACGGAGCCGATCCTCGTGCCGATCCGCGCGGTGATGCCGCGCATCGGCATGATCGACCTGACGCCGATGATCGCCATCATCCTCCTGCAGTTCATCGGCCGCGTGCTCATCGCCAACGTCTAGATGCCAGGCTCGAACGGCAGGCTCGAACCGAAGGCCAGACTTAAGTCTGGCCTTCGATCTGCGTGAGACGCTCCCGAAGCTCGGCCTCGCTGAGGCCGGCGATGCGCAGGCGCTTGTGGCGCGAGGCGGCGCCGGCGACGAGCTCGATGGCCGAGGCCGGCAGGCCAAGGCGTTGCGCCAGGAAGCGCCGCAGCGCCTCGTTCGCCTGACCCTCGACGGGCGGCGCCCGCAGGCGCAGCCGCAGCTCGTCCCCTTGCCAGCTGACGACCTCATCTCGGGCGGCGCGAGGCGTGAGCCAGACGCTGAGGAGGACGCTGTCACTCATTAAGCACATCCTAACCGCCGCGTAACCGTTGAGTGACATACGCAGACCGTCTTAGGATGGCAGGCGGGGAGCCGAGCAGAATCGAGCCCGAGGCGGTGGGATGGCGGTCACGAGGAAGCTGACCCGGCCGGCTCCTCTGCAAACGCTCGCGTTGCGGGCGATGGCCGGTCGCCCGGCGCTCCTCCTCGTCGCCGGCTTCGCGGTCGGAACGCTGATCCTCCGCCTGCCTACGTTCTTCGAGCCGCCCTGGCACACGGACGAGGGCATCTTCGCGGCCGTGGCCCAGAAAGTCGTCAGCGGCGGCCAGCTCTACGCCGACGCCTGGGAGAGCAAGCCGCCCCTCTTCCTC
>DATBWN010000047.1:0-6536 GCA_036514755.1 Dehalococcoidia bacterium
CTCTCCCAGAACACCTCCGACACGAACTCGGGCCGCGCCTTCGCGCGGCTGCTGCAGCGCTTCCCAGACTGGCAGGCGGTGCTCGAGGCGCCGCTGAGCGAGGTCGAGGAGGCCATCCGGCCGGGCGGCCTGGCGCCGACGAAGGCGCCGCGCCTGCAGGCGATGCTGGCCGAGGTCAAGGCACGCACGGGCGGCTTCGACCTGCGCTTCCTGGCAGACCTGCCCGTTGACCAGGCGCGCGAGTGGCTGCGCTCGCTGCCGGCGGTGGGGCCGAAGACGGCGGCCTGCGTCCTCCTCTTCGGCCTCGGTATGCCCGCCCTGCCGGTCGATACGCACGTCTACCGCGTCGCCACGCGGCTCGGCCTCGTGTCGGCCAAGCTGACGCCGGAGAAGGCGCAGGCGGTGCTAGAGGCGCTGGTGCCGCCGGACGAGCAATACGTCCTTCACGTCCTCCTCATCCGTCACGGCCGCCACACCTGCACGGCGCGGGCGCCGGCGTGCCAGGCATGCCCGCTGGTAGACCGCTGTCCCGCGGCGCCCCAGTTCCAAGAGCAAGATGGCGTAACAAGGAGAGCGCGCGCCAACCCCCGTCCCCTGACCCCTGACCCCTTACCCCTTCGTTAACCTCGCGTTGACACCGGCGACGCCCGACACCTAAGATCGATTCAGAATTAGTAAGAAACCTTCTCAGGTTGATTGCTTTGATTACGTTCGCCCAGCGTTTTGGAAAGGAAGGTCGCAATGCCCACGGCCATTGTCGGCGTCGTTGTCGGCGTCCTGGCTCTGGTAGTTGGGGCTCTCATCGGACAGGCTCTGCGCAATCGGAGGGAGAAGGCGAAGACTGCGGCCGCGTCGGCTGACGCGGACCGCATAGTTGCTGAAGCCCAGACCAAGGAGAAAGAGCTCCTCCTCGAAGCAAAGGAGGAGTCGATCCGTATCCGCGGCCAGGCTGAAACCGAGGCGAAAGAGCTCCGACAGGAAGTCCTCAGACTTGAGCAGCGCGTCGCCCAGCGCGACGAGAACCTAGACCGCAAGCAGGAGACGCTCGACCGGCGCGACCAGTCGCTCGCCGAGCGCGAGAAGAAGCTCGACGAGGCGCGGCAGCTTCTGGAGGAGCTGCAGGGCCAGCGCATGGCGGAGCTGGAGCGCGTCGCCCACCTCACCCAGACAGAGGCGCGCACCGTGCTCATGACCGACATGGAGGCGGAGATCCGCGACGACGCCAACCGCCTTGTCCGCCAGATCGAGGAAGAGACGCGAGAGACGGCCGGCCCGCGAGCGCGCGAGATCCTCACGTCTTCGATCCAGCGCCTCGCCAGCGAGGCCGTCTCCGAGTCCACGGTCAGCGTCGTGCCCATCCCCAGCGAGGACATGAAGGGCCGCATCATCGGCCGCGAGGGTCGCAACATCCGCGCCCTGGAGCACGCCACCGGCGTCGATCTGATCATCGACGACACGCCGGACGCGGTGATGCTCTCCTCCTTCGACGGCGTCCGGCGCGAGGTCGCCCGCCTGGCCCTGACGCGCCTCATCTCCGACGGGCGCATCCACCCGACGCGCATCGAGGAGGTCGTCGAGAAGTCGCGCCAGGACGTCGAGAGCGAGATCCGCCTCGCCGGTGAGGAGGCGATGCTCAAGGCGGACTGCGCCGGCCTCCACCCGGAGATCGTCCGCACGCTGGGCCGCCTGAAGTACCGCACCAGCTATGGCCAGAACCAGCTCATGCACGCCGTCGAGTCGGCGCAGCTGGCGGCGATGCTGGCGACCGAGGTCGGCTGCGACGTGAACGTCCTGCGTCGCGGCGCCCTGCTGCACGACATCGGCAAGGCCATCGACCGCGAGTACGAGGGGACGCACGCCATCCTCGGCGCCGAGCTGGCGCGGCGCTACAACATCCCGGAGGCCGTCGCCCACTGCATCGAGTCGCACCACGAGGAGGTGCAGCCGCGGACGCTGGAGGCGATCCTGGTCCAGGTGGCGGACGCGATCAGCGGCGGCCGGCCCGGCGCCCGCATGGAGGCGCTGGAGTCCTACATCAAGCGCCTGGAGGAGCTGGAGTCGATCGCGACGAGCTTTGGCGGCGTCGACAAGGCCTTCGCCATCCAGGCCGGCCGCGAGGTGCGCATCATCGTCCGGCCGGAGTCGATCGACGACCTCGGCGCCATGCGCCTGGCGCGCGACGTGAGCAAGAAGATCGAGGAGTCGATGGAGTACCCGGGGCAGATCAGGGTGACCGTCGTCCGGGAGACGCGCGCGACCGAGATCGCCCGCTAGGCAGGCTGCGTGCGCGTCCTGTTCATCGGCGACGTCGTCGGGCAGCCGGGCCGGCGCGTCGTCGCCGCCCTCCTGCCGGATCTGCGTCAGGAGATCGGCCTCGACGTCGTCATCGCCAACGGCGAGAACGTCGCCGCCGGCCGCGGCTTGACGCTGCGCACCGCCAAAGAGCTCTTCGAGGCGGGCGTCGACGTCCTCACCTCCGGCAACCACATCTGGGACCAGCGCGAGATCATCGAGCAGCTGGACGGCGAGGCGCCGATCCTGCGGCCGGCAAACTACCCGCCCGGCACGCCAGGCAAGGGCCTGCTGCGCTGCAAGGGCCTGACCGTACTCAATCTGCAGGGGCGCACCTTCATGGACGCCATCGACTGCCCGTTCCGCACCGCCGACGCCCTGCTAAAGGACGCCGAAGGCCCCGTCGTCGTCGACATGCACGCGGAGGCGACGAGCGAGAAGCAGGCCATGGGCTGGTACCTGGACGGACGCGTCGCCGCGGTGTTGGGCAGCCACACGCACGTGCCCACAGCCGACGCCCGCATCCTGCCCCAGCGCACGGCCTACGTCACGGACGCCGGCATGTGCGGCGCCCGCGACAGCGTCATCGGCTTCGAGGTGGCAGCCGTGCACCGGCGCTTCCTTTCCCAGCTGCCGACGCGGCTGCCGGTCGAGGAGAAGGCGGGCGTCCTCGTCCTCAACAGCGTCCTCGTCGACCTGGACGAGGCGACGGGGCGGGCGCGCTCCATCCAGCGCGTTGACCGGGAGTACGAGCTTGGGGGCTAGGGTGGCGGCATTCCGCTGCCGCTGGCATGCGTTATGAGGCTTAGCGCCCCGGCAGGGCGGACAAGCGGAGGTCCAGGAGGCAGTTGCCTCCCTTCGGCAGGCTCAAGGCGCAGCCTGTCGGGGGGCTTGGGGGGCGTCCCCCCCTTCTTCCCTTCTCTCACCGGGCGGAGCAGCGCGAGAGCGATGCGCAGCCGAGCAGAAGCGACGAATGGCCAGAGCTGACTTTCACAACCACAGCACCGCCTCCGACGGCCGCCTGACGCCGACCCAGCTCATCGACCTCGCCGCGCGCAACGGCGTGCGCATCTTCGCCCTGACCGACCACGACTCGACGGAGGGCATCGCCGAGGCGAAGCGGGCGGCGGAGGGCCACGCCGGCATGCTCCTCATCCCGGGCGTCGAGCTGAGCACCGACATCGAGGGAGACGAGGTTCACGTCCTCGGCTACTTCACCTACGCGACGCTGAAGGACGAGGCGCTGCAGGCGGCGCTGGCGCGCTTCCGCGCCGGCCGCTTCGAGCGCGGACGCCTGATGACGGAGCGCCTGGCGGAGCTGGGCCTGCCGGTCAGCTGGCAGCGTGTCCTCGAGATCGCCGGCGAGGCCTCCGTCGGCCGGCCGCACGTCGCCCGGGCGATGGTCGAAGCCGGCCACGTCGCGTCCATCCAGGAGGCCTTCGACCGCTACATCGGCCGCGACGGCCCCGCCTACGTCGAGCGGGAGAAGATGACGCCGGCCGAGGCGGTGCGGACGCTGCGCCGCTTCGGCGCGCCGCCCGTCCTGGCCCACCCCAGCTACATCAAGGACCTGGAGGGCGTCCTGCCGGAGCTGAAGGCGGCCGGCCTCGTCGGCATGGAGGTCTACTACCGCGACTACGACGCTGCCCTCATCGAGAAGCTGGCGGCGACTGCCGTCAAGTACGACCTCCTTCCGCTGGGCGGCAGCGACTTCCACGGCCTCGCCAATCCGGGCGAGCGGGAGCCGGGCGACATCCCGCTGCCGGACGCGGTGGCGAGGGCGTTCCTCGAAAGGGAGCTGGCGTGGGTACCGACTCAGGCGCTCGCGTAGAGGAAGAGGGCGTAACCTACTGCGCCCGCCACCCCCAGGTGGAGACGGTGCTGCGCTGCGGCCGCTGCGAGACGCCGATCTGCCCGCGCTGCCTCGTCCAGACGCCGGTGGGCGCCCGCTGCCGCGACTGCGCCAACGTCCGCCGCCTGCCGACGATCGACGTCACGCCGGTCTACTTCGCCCGGGGCATGACGGCTGCCCTGATCAGCGGCCTCGCGGTCGGTGCCTTCTTGGCGTTGTTCATCGGCGGCTTCGGTTTCCTGGGCTGGTTCTCCATCCTCATTGGACTGGGCGTCGGCTGGGCGATCAGCGAGTCGGTGAGCCTGGCGACGAACCGAAAGCGCGGCCTCGGCCTGCAAGTCTGCGCCGTACTCGGCGTCCTGCTCGCGTTTCTCGTGCTCGAGTTCCTCGACTCCGGCCCGAGAGTAGGACCGGGCGCGGGCGTCGGCGCCTACCAGCTCATTTCGGCCGGTATCGGTGCCTTCTTCGCGGCGTCGCGACTGCGGATGGGTTAGCGCAGGACGATGGCGAGGACGACGATCAGTCCATCGAAGGCCAGACTTAAGTCTGGCCTTCTGAACACTTGCGATTCGTCAGCGCAGGACGATGGCGAGGACGACGATCAGTGCCAGTAGAGCACCGGCCGTGACGACGATGCGCCGCAGCTCGCTGACCAGGAAGGCGCGCTCGAAGGTGGGCAACTGGCCGGGGACGACGCGCACAGCGGCCTGGGCCTCGCTCCGCCGCTGGGTCAGCAGTTGCAGGCGGCGGTGCGGCCGCGTATCGACGGCGCCGACGGCGCCGAGATGAGGCAGCTCGGCGATGGGCGGCTCGGCGAAGACGGGCTCGGGCGCGGCCGGCGCCACGGATGGCTGGCCGGCCGGGCGCCGAGCCTTGCGCTTCGCCGGCTGACCCGGGACGTGGGAGCGGCGGGCCTTCTTCGGCATCGAACCAGTATAGTCGCGGCCTGGCGGGCGGAACAACGCGCCCTGGCTGCCCCCTTTCCCTTAGCTAAGTAGCTGCTAAACTAGCGGCAGATCAGGAAGGCAGGCCCGCCAAATGCTCGAACAGACCACCAGCCGGGAGCGCGTCCACCGCCGCGCCATGCTCCGCCAGGAGGCAAAGGCGATCGTCAGCTGCGAGGAGCTGGAGCTGGAGACGACGGCGGCGCCCGGCTTCCACGACATCACGGAGGAGGTGTGCGCCGTCGTCGCCGACTCCGGCGTCAGCCACGGCTACGTAACCGTGTTTTCCGTCCATACTACCGCCGCGATCCGCATCAACGAGAACGAGCCGCTCCTCCTGCGCGACATGGCGCGGACGCTGCGCCAGATCGCCCCCTCCAACGCCTACTACGAGCACAACGACTTCGGCCGGCGCACGGTGAACATGAACGAAGACGAGTGCGCCAACGGCCACTCCCACTGTCAGCACCTCTTCCTCTCCTCCAGCGAGACGATCCCGGTCGTAAACGGCGCGCCCGCACTGGGCCAGTACCAGAGCATCTTCGTCATCGAGCTGGATCACCCGAAGGTGCGCCAGGTGCTCGTGACCGTCGTCGGCTGCTAACCTATGCCGCTCCTGAAAGCGGTAGCGACACTCCTCTTCGGCGGCCTGGCGGTCGTCGTCATCCTGGTCGTCATCGGCGCCGTGCTTGCCTTCAGCGGCAGCCCCGAACCGTGCATCGATCGCGAGAGCGTTCCTTCCACCGCGGCGAGCGACGAGCTGGACGCGGCCTGGCGCGCCTTCCGCGCCCGCGCCGCCGCAGGCCCCGCCGAGCTGAGGGTCAGCGAGCTCCAGGCTACCTCCCGCGGCGTCGCGTACCTCGATGAAAAGGATGTGCCAGTCGACAGGCTGCAGGTCTACTTCTGTCCGGACGGCTCCGCGGAGGCGTCTGGGGAGATCGACGTTGCCGGGCTGTCGGCGAAGGTCGTCGTCAAGGGCACGCTCGACCTCTCCGGCGACAAGCCCCGGATCGAGATCGAGTCCGTTCGCGCCGGCAGCCTGCCGAGCGCCGTCGCCAAGCCGGCCGTCGACCTCATCCTCGACACGGGCAACGTCCGCACGCTCGACCTCGACGTGAACCTGACGGCGATCGAGTTCTCAGACGGCCAGGCAACCCTCAGCGGCGCGCCGTAAGGGGGCCCGCCCGGCTAGTGACCGGGCAACAGGTGCAGCGCCGTCGCCTTGATGGAGGCAGCGACGCGGGCGCCGGGCGCCAGCCCCATCTCCTCCACCGAGAGCCGCGTCACGGTCGCCACGAGCGCGAAACCGCAGTCGATGACGACGCGCGCCTCCGGGCCGCGCGGGCGCACCTCCGTCACCGTGCCCAGCAGGAGGTTGCGGGCGCTGCTCGCCGGCGCCTCCGCCTTCGGCAGCTGGATGACGACGTCCTCCGGCCGGATGCAGACTC
>DATBWN010000048.1:0-5534 GCA_036514755.1 Dehalococcoidia bacterium
AAGGCGCTGGAGGAGAACGGCATCGGCCGGCCAAGCACCTACGCGCCCATCCTCTCGACGATCCAGGACCGCGGCTACGTCGAACGCGAGAACCGCCAGCTGCGGCCGACGGAGCTGGGCTTCGTGGTCAACGACTTCCTCGCCGAGCAGTTCCCCAACATCGTCGACCTGCGCTTCACGGCCCATCTGGAGGAGGACCTGGACGAGATCGCCTCCGGCGAGCGCCCCTGGCAGCCGACAGTGCGCGAGCTGTACAACCCGCTGAGCGAAGCGTTGCGCTCTGCGGCGGAGGCCCCCGTCGTCGCTCAAGAGACGGGCGAGAGCTGCCCGGAGTGCGGCCGGCCCCTCATCCGCCGCTTTGGCCGCTACGGGCCCTTCTTCGCCTGCACCGGTTTCCCGGAGTGCAGATACACGCGGCCGGACGGCGAGGCGACGGCCGAAACCACGGACGAGACGTGCGACGTCTGCGGCGCGGCGATGGTCGTCAAGCGCGGCCGCTTCGGCGCTTTCCTTGCTTGCAGCCGCTACCCGGAGTGCAAGGGCTCGAAGCCGCTGCTGCAGAAGACCGGCATCCCGTGCCCCCAGGACGGCGGCGAGCTGGTGGAGCGGCGGACGAAGAGGGGCCGGCGCTTCTACGGCTGCTCAAACTACCCGCGCTGCCAGTTCACTAGCTGGCAGCGGCCGCTTTCGCAGGCTTGCCCTCAGTGCGGCGGCCTCCTCGTCGGGGAGCGCGGACGGCGCGCCCGCTGCGCGGCCTGCGGCTGGAAGGGGCCGGCCTCATCGGGCCGGACGCCCGAGGGCGCCCCTGCCGAGGCGGTCGTCACGGGCTAAGGAGCGAGCGGTGGCAGCACGGGCGCCCGCCTCACGCGCCGTTCGTCCCGCGGGACGGATGGGACGGACGAAAGCCCGCGGGATGGATCCCGCGGCTTCGAACAGAGGCCGGTCGTCATCGGTAGCTGCGAGTTTCAACCCGCAGGCTGCCAGCCCAGAATCGGAAGCGCTGCTCGACCGCTACCTGACGGAGCGAGGCGGCGCCCGTGGCCTCTCCCCCTACACGCTGCGCAACTATCGCTCAGACCTGGAGCACTTCCTTGCGGCGCTCGCCGGCTGGGAAGTCGAGCCGCTGGCGGCGCAGCGGGGCGACCTGCGCCGCTACCTGGCGGTCCTCCTGGGCGAGGGCGTGGCGGCGGCGAGCGTGCGCCGCAAGGTGAGCACCATCCTCACCTTTTACCGCTGGCTGCGCGGCGAAGGCCTGCTAGGAAACGACCCCTTCTACGGCGTGAAGGGCCCAAAGGGGGGACGGCGCCTGCCGGAGGTGCTCTCCGAGACTGACATCGACCGCCTCATCGCCGCCGCGGACGGCGATGAGGCGGCGTCTCTGCGCGATCGGGCCCTGCTGGAGCTGCTCTACGCCGCCGGCCTGCGCGTCAGCGAGGTCGCGGCGCTGGACGTGAGCCAGGTCGACGTGCGCGACGGGACGGTGCGGGTGCGGGGCAAGGGGAGCAAGGAGCGCGTCGGCGTCTTCGGCGCGCCGGCGCAGGCGGCGCTGGAGCGATACCTGCAGGATGGCCGACCTCAGCTGGTGTCGAGGCAGGAGAGCGCTCTCTTTCTCAACCGCTTCGGCGGCCGGCTGACGGCGCGCTCCGTCCAGGCCATGGTCCGCAAGCGGGCGACTAAGGCGGGCCTGCCGCGCGCCGTGCACCCCCACCTGCTGCGCCACAGCTTCGCCACGCACCTGCTGGACGGCGGCGCCGACCTGCGCGTCGTGCAGGAGCTGCTGGGCCACGAGAGCCCGAACACGACCCAGATCTACACGCACGTGACGGAGGCGCGGAAGCGGAGCGTGATGGAGGGAGCGTTCGAGGAGCTGGGGCGCATCGAGGCGGAGCGATCGAAGCGCCGGCGGAGATAGGCTGTCCGGCCCTGCGCTGCGACCGGCTGATTCTCAGCCTCGAGGAGCCTGAGCCGTTCGTCGCGGCGACGCGGGAGGCGCTGGTATAGTTGAGGGTGGCCCCTTAGTAGCGAGGAGTCCCCCCTTGGCCAAAGTCCCCCTCTCCGAGCTGCGGCCGCCCTGCGACGCGGACAGTTTTGACTTCGTGACGACGGCCGAGGTCGAGCCGCACGTAGGCCTCATCGGCCAGGACCGGGCGGTAGACGCCATCAAGTTCGGCCTGTCCATCGATAGCAGCGGCTTCAACATCTGCGTCTCCGGCGAGCCGGGCACCGGCCGCACGACGGCGATCCGCGAGTACCTGGAGCATTTCGCCCGCACGAAGCCGCCCTCGGACGAGTGGTGCTACGTCAACAACTTCGCCGACCCGCACCGGCCGCGGGCCATCCGCCTGCCTCCCGGCAAAGGACGCGCCTTCCAGGACGCGATGCGCACCCTCGTCGCCGAGGCGCGCGAGCGCATCCCGCGCACCTTCGAGTCGGACGACTACGTCAACCGCCGGGACGAGATCGTCTCCTCCGTGCAGCGCCACCACGAGGTCATGTTCTCCCAGCTGGCGACGGAGGCGCGGAGCAGCGGCTTCCTTCTGCAGGGCAACCCCGCCGGCTTCTTCCTCGTGCCGCTGGTGGGCGATCAGCCGATGGACGACCAGGCGGTGGCGGCGCTCAGCCCGGCGGCGCGCGACGAGATCCTCGCCCGGCGCGACGAGCTGATGGAGCGGCTGCGCGAGGCGATGAAGGCGGAGCAGGGCTTCGAGGCGGCGGCCAACGAGCGCCTCAAAGAGCTGCAGCGCACCATCGCGACGACGGCCGTCAGCGCCCTGACCGACCGCCTCTTCGAGGCGCACCGCGAGTTCCCGGCCGTCATCCAGTACCTCGTCGAGGTCAGGCGCGACATGATCGACCACGTCGAGGACTTCATGCGCCGGCCGGAGGCGGCCGCCATCCCCTTCCTGGCGACGACGCGCGAGGTCATCTCGCCCTTCCGCAAGTACGAGGTCAACCTGCTCGTCGACTGCTCGGAGGAGCAGTGCGCCGCCGTTGTCTTCGAGCCGAACCCGACGCCGCAGCGTCTCTTCGGCCGCATCGAGAAGGAGGCGCTGTTCGGCGCCGTGACAACGGACTTCACGATGGTCCGCCCCGGCTCCGTGCACCGCGCCAACGGCGGCTACCTGGTCGTCGACTTCGACGACGTGCTGCAGTACCCGCTCTCCTGGAACGAGCTGAAGCGCACGATCCGCACCGGCCAGCTGACCATCGAGGAGATGGGCGAGCGCCTGGGCTTCATCGAGACGAAGACGGTGCGCCCGGAGCCCATCCCCTGGACGGGCAAGGTCGTGGCGATCAGCCGCGAGCTGATCTATCGCCTCCTCTACGGCCTTGACCCCGACTTCCGCGAGCTGTTCAAGGTGAAAGCTGACTTCGACAACCACATCGACCGCACGCCGGAGAACGAGCGCGCCTACGCCGGGCTCATCGCCAGCGTGACGAAGGGGGAGAACCTGCTGCCGTTGGACCGGGGCGCCGTCGCCCGCGTCGTCGAGGAGGGGATGCGCTTGGCGGAGGACCACAGCAAGCTCTCCATCCGCTTCGGCGACATCACGGATATCGTGCGCGAGGCCGCCTACTGGGCGCGCCAGGAGCGCGCGGCCATCGTCACGGCCACGCACGTCAGCCGCGCCATCCGCGAGCGCATCCACCGCGTAAACCTCATCGAGGAGCACGTGCGCGAGCAGATCGAGAAGGGCGTCCTCCTCGTCGACACGGAAGGGGACGCCGTCGGCCAGGTGAACGGCCTCTCGATCGTCGACCTGGGCGACACGGCCTTCGGCCAGCCATCGCGCATAACGGCGACCATCGGCGTCGGCCGCGAGGGGGTGGTCGACCTGCAGCGCGAGGCGCGGCTCAGCGGCCCCATCCACTCGAAGGCGGTGCTGACGCTCCAGGGCTTCCTCGTCGACCGCTACGCCGGCGAGGCGCCGCTGACGCTGACGGCGCGCCTCTCCTTCGAGCAGAGCTACGGCCTCATCGAGGGCGACAGCGCCACCTGCGCCGAGACCTGCGCCCTTCTATCCCGCCTGGCGGACGTGCCCATCAAGCAGTCGCTGGCGATAACCGGCTCTATGGACCAGCGTGGCGAGGTGCAGGCCATCGGCGGCGCCAACCAGAAGATCGAGGGCTTCTTCGACGTCTGCCGCCTCCGCGGCCTGACGGGCGGCCAGGGCGTCGTCATCCCGGCGAGCAACGTCCAGCACCTCATGCTGCGCGAGGACGTGGTGCAAGCGGTGCAGGCGGGCAGCTTCGGCGTCTACTCAGTCTCCAGCCTCGACGAGGCTCTGGAGCTGCTCACCGGCGTCGAGGCCGGCGCGAAGCGCGAGGACGGCACCTACCCGCCGGAGTCGATCAACGGGCGCGTGATGGCGCGGCTGCGCCAGTTCGGCGAGAGGCTGCGCGAGTCGGGTGAGACGCGCGAGCGCTCCGACGAGGCCAAGCGTCGAGGCGACGCTGCCGAGGAGGAGAGGGCGTGATCGTCGGCACGGTGCGGGAGCTGAAGAGCGGCGAGTTCCGCGTCGGCCTGACGCCGGACGGCGTGCGCGACCTGACGCGCCTCGGCCATCGCCTGCTGGTTGAGGCGGGCGCCGGCGAAGGCAGCGGCCTGGCCGACGCCGCCTACGCCCAGGCGGGCGCGACGGTCGCGCGAACCGCCGGCGAGGTCTGGTCCGGCGCCGACCTCGTGGTCAAGGTGAAGGAGCCGCAGCCGGAGGAGTTCGCCAGCCTGCGCCGCGGCCTGACGCTGTTCACGTACCTGCACCTGGCAGCCTCGCGCGAGGTGACGGAGGCGCTCGTCCGCTCCGGCACCACCGCAATCGCCTACGAGACGGTGGAGCTGGCGGACGGCTCGCTGCCGCTGCTCGTGCCGATGAGCCAGATCGCCGGCCGCATGGCGCCGATCGTCGGGGCGCGCTGGCTGCAGCACCCGGGCCCCGGGCGCGGCAAGCTGCTCTCCGGCCTGCCGGGCGCGCCACCGGCGCAGGTCGTCATCTTCGGCGCCGGCGCGGTGGCGACGGCGGCCTGCGACGTCGCCGTGGCCCTGGGCGGGCGCGTCACCGCGCTATCGCCGCGACTGGAGCAGCTGCGCCTGCTGGAGGACCGCTGGCCGAACCGCCTGGTGACGCTGCCCTCGACGCTGGCCAACGTCGAAAAGGCGATCGAGGGCGCCGACCTGCTGATCAGCGGCGTGCTGGTGCGCGGCGGCGCCGAGGCGCCGAAGCTCGTATCGCGGGAAGACCTGAAGCGCATCGGGCCCGGCGCCGTCATCGTCGACGTCGCTATCGACCAGGGCGGCGTCTTCGAGAGCTCGCGGCCGACGACGCACGCCGACCCTGTCTTCGTCGAGGAGGGTGTGATCCACTACTGCGTGCCGAACATGCCCGGCGCAGTGCCGCACACCGCCACCTGGGCGCTGACGGCGGCGACGCTTGCCTATGTGCTGAAGCTAGCGGCGATGGGCCCGGCGAAGGCGATCTCCGCCGACCCGGCGCTGGCCAGGGGCGTCATGACGCGCGAAGGCCAGCTCGTGAACG
>DATBWN010000049.1:0-2463 GCA_036514755.1 Dehalococcoidia bacterium
CTTGCACACCTCCAGCGTGTGCTCGCCCAGGAGCGGCGCGGCGGCGAACGGCCCCGCCTCGACGCCCTCGATGCGGAAGGTCTGCGTCATGACTGCGTGCTCGCCGATCTCGGCGTGCTGGAGGCGGTGGAAGAAGCGGCGGCGCTGGAGCTGCGGGTCGGCGAAGAGGTCTTGCGCCCGGTAGACAACGCCGGCGGCGACGCCCGCCGCCTGCAGCCGCCGCGCCAGCGCGAAGGCGTCCGCGTCCTTCGTCCACGCCGACACGAGCTCGTCCAGCTCAGGCTCGTGCGCCTTGCGGGAGGCGCGGGTGGCAAAGCGAGGGTCGGTCGCCGCTTCCCCGGGGTCGAGGACGCGACACAGCGCGGCCCACTCCTCGTCCGACGTAACCGTGATCGCCAGCCAGCGGTCGTCGCCGGCGCAGGCGTAGGCGTCGTTCGGCGCCGCGTAGTCGTCGCGGTTGCCGCGCCGCGTCGGTAGGCGGCCGTTGACCTGCAGGTCGAGGAGCAGCGGCGCCAGGAAGTGCACGGAGCTCTCGACCTGGGCGTGGTCGATGTACTGGCCGCGTCCCGTCTGTTCTCGCACCTCCAGGGCGACGAGGATCGCCGTCAGCAGGAACGGCCAGGAGACGAAGTCGGTGTAGGCGGAGTAGGGGCCTACCGGGTCCTGGCCGGGCAGGCCGGTGAGGTCGTACCAGCCGCTCATGGCGCTGGCGATCTGGCCGTAACCGCGGTGGGCGGCGCGCGGCCCCCACTGGCCCTGCAGGCAGTGGCTGGCCATGATCAGGCGCGGGTTCCAGGCGCTGACCGTCTCCCAGGTGAGGCCCCAGCGCGCCATGACGCCAGGGACGTACGACTCCACCAGCACGTCCGCCCCCTCGACCAGCCGCCGGACGATCTCCAGCGACTCGGCCTTCTGCATGTTGAGGGCGATCGACCTCTTGCCGGCGTTGTAGGCGGCGAAGTAGCCGGAGCGGTTGACGCCCGGCTTCCGCTCCGCGTACGGCGAGCCGGTGCGCAGCGTCTCCGGGTGCATCACCGACTCGACTTTGATCACCTCTGCGCCGAAGTCGGCCAGGACGCGCGCCGCCGACGGCCCGGCGATGGTCGTGCTGAAGTCGATGACGCGGACGCCGGCCAGCGGCAGCGATGAGGCATCGAGTGGCGCGGCGGGCCGGCGCTCGCGCGCCGAGCGCGGCAGCCAGGCGGCCTCGCCCCTCGCCCGCCCGTCGCCAGAGTCGACGCGGGGCTCCCAGACGGCGCCGCCCAGGCGCACGGGCGGGCCCGGCACGCGCACCGCACGGTCGACACCCTCGACGCGCAGCGTCCGCCAGGCGCCGCGGGCGGCGAGCTGGGCGTCGTCCAGCACGTCCTGCAGCGTCTGCACGGGCGCCAGCATCAGCCGGTGGGCGAGGGCCCAGTCCAGCAGCTCGGCCTTCGTCTTCGTCGCGAAGAAGCGGGCGAAAGCCTCCTCCAGGCGGTCGACCGTCTCGGCGCTCTGCTTGAGGTAGTCGAAGTCCTCCCAGGCGGTCGCGCGCAGCCAGTCGGGGGCCAGTCCCTCGGCGCCCATCCAGTCGACGAGGGCGCGCATGCTGCCGCCGCCGATGTGGCCCGTCGTCGCCAGCCAGACGACGTGGCCGTCCCTGCAGGGATGGATGGTGCGCAGGCGGCGCACGCCGCCCAGGTCGCGCGAGGCGCCGAGGCGCCGCAGGTTGACGCCCAGGAGGTCCCAGAACTGGTACGTGTGCGCCAGCATCCAGATGCCCGTGTCGCGCACCGCCTGGTCGACGTGGGCGCCCTTGCCCGTGCGCTCGCGGTTACGCAGGGCGACGAGGGTCGCGGCCACGGCCTGCATCGAGGCGTGGAGGTAGCTCTGGAAGGGCACCGACGGCTTCAGCGGCGGGCCGTCCGCCGCGCCGGTCATGTGCAGGTAGCCGCTCATCGCCAGGTTGACGAGGTCGGAGCCGCGCCAGCCGGCGCAGGGCCCGTCCTGCCCAAAGGCGCTCAGCGACGTGACGACGAGGCCGGGGTTCGCAGCGCGGAGCCGCGCCGGGCCGAGGCCGAGGCGGTCCACCTCGCCGGGGGCGAAGCCCTCGATGAGCACGTCCGCCTCCGCCGCCAGCCGCCGGACGATGTCGCGTCCCGCGGCCGTCTCCAGGTCGGCGGTCACGAGGCGGCGGCCGATGCTGTAGGCGGCCCAGATGAGGCCGGGCGCGCCGGGCCGCGACTCGACCAAAGGCGGCAGGCGCCTGACCGGGTCGCCGCCCGGCGGCTCGACGCGGATGACGTCGGCGCCGAGGTCGGCGAACGCCTTGCCGGTCAGCAGCGAGGCGATGCCCGGCAGCTCGAGGACGCGGTAGTGGCCCAGCGGCCGCTCGACGCGCTCGCTCACGGCGCGCCCTCGGTCGATTCGCGGCATGACCTGCTCACGGCGAGCAGGTTACAGAGCGCACGGGCGCCGGTCTAG
>DATBWN010000050.1:0-3462 GCA_036514755.1 Dehalococcoidia bacterium
GCACCGCAACGGGCCCACCGGCTCGGTGGAGGTGCGCTTCCGCGACGCGATCTCTAAGTTCGAGGACTTCGACCTGCCTTCGGGGGAGCCGGCGCTCCGATGACGAGCATTGGGGCATAGGGCATGAGGCATATGGGCATAGGGAGTCCGCGTGTGAAGCGGCGAAACCGGGGGTACAGGGGGCAGCGCCCTCCTTCGGCAGGCTCAGGACGCAGCCTGACGGGGGGCCTGGGGGGTGTCCCCCCAACCTCACTACTTAGTCAATGCGCGGAGCAGACAAGGCCGCAGGCCGCAGGATGCGCAGCCAGGCGCGATGACGAGACCGATTTCCGGCACATCCAAGCACAGATGGGGCGCGGGCATTGTCTGCAAACAGTCCTGGTCTTTAATGGGCGAGATTGCCACGCCTCGCTGCCGCGATGGCTCGCAATGACAATTGGGAAGGCAAGGCCACAGGCCGAAGGATGCGCAGCCCCGAGGCGGGCCGGATGACGGCAGACGCGCGCTCCAGCACGCCTTTCACGGGCTTCCCGGCCGGAGCGCGAGCGACGGTGGTGCCCAGCCTCTTCTTCTCGGAGCTGCTGCCGCAGATCGATGACGAAGCGGAGCTGCGCGTCACCCTCTACGCCTTCTACGCCCTCGGCCGGCGCAAGGGCTACCCGCGCTTCGTGACGGAATCGGAGCTGCGGGCGGAGGCGCCGCTGCTGGCGGCGTTGGGGGATGGCGCCGACCAGCTTGCGCTGGACCGATTGCGGCAAGGCCTCGAGAAGGCGAGCCAGCGCGGCACTTTGCTGACGCTCGAGGTCGAAAAGGCTGGACAGCGTGAGCGGCTCGTGTTCGTCAACACGCCATCGGACAGGCGCGCGGTGGCGCTGATCCGCGAAGGCGGGCTCGACCTCGGCCGGGCGCTGCCGGCGGAGCAGGGGGCGCCCTCGTCGCGGCGCGACAACGTCTTTCAGCTCTACGAGGCGAACATCGGGCCGCTGACGCCGCTGGTCGCCGAGGAGCTGAAGGAGGCGGAGGAGCTCTACCCGTACGAGTGGCTGGAGGAGGCGCTGCGGGAGGCGGCGCTGCTCAACAAGCGCTCCTGGCGTTACGTGTCGCGCATCCTGCAGCGTTGGGCAACGGAAGGACGGACGCGTGAAAAGGCTGGACGAGATCCTGGCGAGGGTGGCAGCGCCCGCGCCCAGTTCCTCCGCCGCTACCGAGACCTCGGCGGCCAGTAGCGGCGTCGAAGCCGCTTCGGACGAGCGGGGCGCTGTGTGCCCGGAGTGCGGCGGCGCCGGCTTCCTGCGCCGCGACCTGCCGCTGGACCACCCGGACTTCGGCAAGGCTGTGGCCTGCGACTGCGTCGTCGCCGAGTCGGCCGACGAGCGGCTGACGCGGCTACAGCGCTACAGCTCGCTGGGGCCGCTGACGCGCCTGACGTTCGCCAACCTCATCGGCCACGGCCGCAGCAACAACCCGCGTGACCGCGAGCTGTTCCGCGGCCTCGTCGCGGACGCGAAGGCGTTCGCGGAGGCGCCGGAGGGCTGGCTGCTCATCCACGGCCCTTCCGGCGCCGGCAAGACGCACGTCGCCGCCGCCATCGCGAACCGCTGCATCGAGCGCGGCCAGCCGGCGCTCTTCGTCGTCGTGCCCGACCTGCTCGACCACCTGCGCGCCGCCTACAGCCCGACCAGCGACGTGGGCTACGACGCCCTCATCGAGCAGGTGCGCAACGCCCCCGTCCTGGTCCTGGACGACCTGGGGACGCAGCACGCGACGCCCTGGGCGCAGGAGAAGCTCTTCCAGATCCTCAACCACCGCTACAACGCCCAGCTGTCGACGGTCGTCACGACGAACCTGAGCCTGGAGCGCATCGACGAGCGGCTGCGCACCCGCCTGAGCGACCCGGCTCTCGCCCGCGTCTACTACGTCGAGGCGGCGGCGCGGGCCCTGGACGTCAACCTGCCGGACTCGCTCGACCTGGAGCGCATCCGGGAGATGACGTTCGAGAGCTTCGATATCGCGGTGCCCCACCTGAAGCCGGAGGAGCGCTGGAGCCTGGAGAACGCCTATCGGGCGGCGCTGAGCTTCGCGGAGGAGCCGGACAACTGGCTGCTGCTCTGGGGACCCAACGGCTGCGGCAAGACCCACCTGGCGGCGGCGATCGCCAACCGCTGCCGGGCGCGCGGCGAGCGGCCCGTCTTCTTTGTCGTCGCCGACCTGCTGGACTACCTGCGCCACCTGATGAGCGACGAGAGCGGGCCGGGCTTTCTGGAGGGCTTCAACCAGCTGCGCAACGCGCCGCTGCTCATCCTTGACGACCTCGGGGCGCAGTCGGACGTCGGCTGGGTGCGCGACCGGCTCTTCCAGCTCATCAACCATCGCTACGCCGCCCGCCTGCCGACGGTGTTCACGGCGAGCACGGAGTCGCTGCAGCGGCTGGTGGAGGAGCGGGTGCTGGCGCGGCTGAACGACCCCGGCATCTGCGTTGAGGTGCCGATCACGGCGCCGGCGTATCGCGTCGACATGGGGGCGCGGCCGAAGACGCTGGGCCGCCGGCCGGAGCCGCCCCGGCCGTCGCCCCAGCGCCGCCGGACGGGGCGCTGAGAAGCTCGTCCCGGTACCGCGGGTTGAACCCGCGGCATTAGAAGGGGTGCAGGGGGCGCAGCCCCCCTGCCGGGGTGCGCGAGGGGTGTCGCCTCGCGTCTCTGAGATAGCGCAGCCACGTCGCACGGTCTGGCGTATTGACTTTTGCAAGGCGCTTACCTACACTCCCGCCAGATTTCGCCCCGCCCGTCCCGACTGCAGTCGGGGTTTCGCTGGTATCGGCCTGTAAGAGGCCGGTCGTCCTTCCTGAGGAAGGATCGCCCAGGGAGGGGCAGATGGAATTTCAGGACAAGACTCTGCGCTGTCGCGACTGCGGCGAGGCCTTCATCTTCACGGCCGGCGAGCAAGGCTTCTATCTGGAAAAGGGGCTGATGAACGAGCCGCAGCGCTGCCCGGCCTGTCGCGCCAACCGACGGCGGGAGCGCGCCGGCGGCGGTCGCGAGGGCGCGACGATTACCTGCGCCTCCTGCGGCCGCGAGGCGACGGTGCCCTTCGTGCCGCGCCTGGACCGCCCCGTCTACTGCAACGACTGCTTCTCGGCGCAGCGGGCCGCTCGCGCGCCGGTGAGTGCCTAGGGCGGGCAATCGGGCAAGCAACCTAGGACCGGTACACCCCGAGTTCCCAGCCGCTCATCCTTCGAGAGCCTCAGGACGAGCGGCTCGTGCGCGGCGGTACGGCTAAGGCCTGGCCGGCTGGGGCGGCTCGACGGCGTGGCCTTCGACCCAAGCGGCGCCGCCGGCCCAGTGCTCCTGCTTCCAGATCGGCACGACTTGCTTGACGCGGTCGACGGCCCAGTGACAGGCCTCGAACGCCTCTTTGCGGTGGGGCGAGGCGACGGCGACGAGCAGGCTCGTCTCGCCGATCTTG
>DATBWN010000051.1:0-4223 GCA_036514755.1 Dehalococcoidia bacterium
TCGCGGTGGCAGAACTCCACCGACGTCGGCTCGCCGCCGTGCTCGCCGCAGATGCCGATCTTCAGCCCCGGCCGCACGCTTCGCCCCTTGCCCACGGCGATGCGCATCAGCTCGCCCACGCCCTCCTGGTCGAGCTTCACGAACGGGTCGCCCTCGATGACGCCCTTGGCGATGTAGTCCGGCATGAAGTGCGCCGAGTCGTCGCGCGAGATGCCGTACGTCGTCTGCGTCAGGTCGTTCGTGCCGAAGGAGAAGAACTCGGCGTGCCGCGCGATCTCGTCCGCGACCATGCAGGCGCGCGGCAGCTCGATCATCGTCCCCACCGTGTAGTCGACGCGGACGCCCGTCTCCGCCATCACCTGCGCCGCCGTGTCTTCCGTCAGCTGACGCATGCGCACGAACTCCTCCTCCATGCCGACGATGGGGATCATGATCTCGGGCAGCACGCGCACGCCCTCGCGCGACAGGTTGCAGGCTGCCTCGATGATCGCCCGCACCTGCGTCTCGTAAATCTCCGGGTAGGTGACGCCGAGGCGGCAGCCGCGGTGTCCGAGCATCGGGTTGAACTCTGCCAGCGCCTCGTTGTGCTGCGCCACGACCTCGGCCGCCACGCCTAGCTCCCGCGCCACCTCCTCGATCTCCGCCGGCGTCTTCGGCAGGAACTCGTGCAGCGGCGGGTCCAGCAGCCGGATGGTCACCGGCAGGCCCTCCATCGCCCGGAAGATGCCCTCGAAGTCTGAGCGCTGCATCGGCAGGATCTTCGCCAGGGCCCGCCGGCGGCCCGCCTCGTCCCCGGCCAGGATCATCTCCCGCACCGCCAGGATGCGGTCCGGCTCGAAGAACATGTGCTCCGTGCGGCAGAGGCCGATACCCTCGGCGCCAAACTGTCGCGCCAGCGCCGCGTCCTGGGGCGTGTCGGCGTTGGTGCGGACGCGCAGCCGGCGCGCCTGGTCCACCCAGCCCATGAGCGTCGCGAAGTTCTCGTCCAGCGTGCTGTCGACGACCGGCACGGCACCGAGCATCACCTCGCCCGTGCTGCCGTCGATGCTGATCGTGTCGCCCTCGCCGACGACGACCTCGCGCCCCTCCGTGCTGACGGTGAAGCAGCCGCTGGCGTAGTCGATCTGGAGGGCGCCACAGCCCGCGACGCAGCAGCGGCCCATACCCCGCGCCACGACGGCCGCGTGCGAGGTCATGCCGCCTCGCGCCGTGAGGATGCCCGCGGCGACGCTCATGCCGTGCACGTCCTCGGGAGACGTCTCGACGCGGACGAGGACGACCTTCTCGCCCGCCTCCGCCCTGGCGACGGCCTCGTCGGCGCTGAAGACGACCTTCCCGACGGCCGCGCCGGGCGAGGCCGGCAGGCCGGTGGCGATGACCTCTCGCGTCGCCTTGCTGTCGAAGGTCGGGTGCAGCAGCTCGTCCAGCTTGTCCGGTTCGACGCGCATGATCGCCTCTTCGCGGGCGATGAGGCCCTCGTCCGCCAGGTCGACGGCGACCTTGATCATCGCCCGCGCCGTGCGCTTGCCGGCGCGCGTCTGCAGCAGCCAGAGGCGGCCCTTCTGGATCGTGAACTCGATGTCCTGTATGTCGCGGTAGTGGCGCTCCAGGATCTGGTAAACCTGCGTCAGCTCCGCGAAGGCCTGCGGCATCGCTTCTTCCAGCGACACCTGCCCGTCGCCCGTCGCCTCCTTCGTCACGGGCTGCGGGGTGCGGATGCCGGCGACGACGTCCTCGCCCTGGGCGTTCACCAGGTACTCGCCGTAGAAGCGCTTCTCGCCCGTGGCCGGGTCGCGCGTGAAGCCGACGCCGGTGGCGCAGTCCTCACCCAGGTTGCCGAAGACCATCGCCTGGACGCTGACGGCCGTGCCCCAATCGTTGGGGATGTCGTAGAGGCGGCGGTAGGTGACGGCGCGCGGGTTCTCCCAGGAGCCGAAGACGGCGCCGATGGCGCCCCAGAGCTGCTCCCAGGGGTCCTCCGGAAAGCGCACCTGCCGGCGTTTCCAGATCTCGTACTTGAACTCGACGACGAGCTCCTTCAGCGCCTTCGGCGGCAGCTGCGTATCCTGCTCGACGCCGAGGGCGCGCTTCTTCGCCTCCAGGATCGCCTCGAAGGGGTCGACGCCCTTGTCCTCCCCTTTGAGGCCGAGGACGACGTCGCCGTACATGGCGACGAAGCGGCGGTAAGAGTCATAAGCAAAGCGCTCGTCGCCCGTCTCGCGCGCCAGGCCCTCGGCGACGGCGTCGTTCAGGCCCAGGTTGAGCACCGTGTCCATCATCCCCGGCATGGAGACGCGGGCGCCGGAGCGCACGGAGAAGAGCAGCGGCCGCGCCGGGTCGCCGAAGCGGCGCTCCAGCAGCCCCTCGACGAAGCGCACGCCCTCGCGCACCTGCTCGTCCAGGCCGGCAGGGTAGCGGCGGTCGTTCTCGTAGAAGGCGGTGCAGACCTCGGTGGTGATGGTGAAGCCGGGCGGCACCGGTATGCCGATGTTCGTCATCTCGGCCAGGCCGGCGCCCTTGCCTCCGAGGAGGTTGCGCATCTCGGCCGACCCGTCCGCGCTCCCGCCGCCGAAGAGGTAGACGAGCTTGGCGGCCGTCGTTTGAGGCGCTGGGGTGCTCTCCGGTGTCGTGGTCATCGTCGAACCTCGTCAGGGGAAAGAGGGCTCGCCGGCTGCCTGCGCCGCGCCTCGATTATACCAACGCCCTTCTCCAAAGAACGTTGCGACTTCGGATCGCGCCCTCTCCCTGGCTAGCAAACTGCGCTATACTTCGCCAGCACTTACTTATAGGCGATAACCATCGGGAGCGCACCATGAAGTTCCACTGGTTCCACCTGATGCCCTACCCCGACCTGCCGCCCGACTTCCGCGAGAAGTACCGTAGCGTCTGGGTGGACGTCCCCAGCCACCTCTACGACCCCGTCCGCGGCCACCAGGTCTACAACGAGTACCTGGACGAGCTCGAGTACGCCGACGCGATGGGCTTCGACGGCATCTGCGTTAACGAGCACCACCAGAACGCCTACGGCCTCATGCCCTCGCCCAATCTCATGGCCGCCGCCCTGGCGCGCCGCACGCGCAACGCCGCCCTCGTCGTCCTCGGCAACAGCCTTGCCCTCTACAACCCGCCCACCCGCGTCGCCGAGGAGTTCGCGATGCTGGACGTGATCAGCGGCGGCCGCCTCGTCGCCGGCTTCCCCGTCGGCACGGCCATGGACACGAACTACGCCTACGGCCAGACGCCCGTCACCCTGCGCGACAAGTACTTCGAGGCGCACGACCTGATAAAGAAGGCCTGGACGGAGCCGGAGCCCTTCGCCTGGAACGGCAAGTTCAGCCAACTGCGCTACGTCAACGTCTGGCCGCGCCCCCTCCAGAAGCCCCATCCGCCCATCTGGATCCCCGGCGGCAGCAGCGTCGAGACCTGGGAGTGGTCCATCGAGCACGACTACCTCTACGCCAACCTCAGCTACGGCGGCTACAAGAGCGCCAAGTCCGTCATGGACGGCTACTGGGAGACCGTCGACAAGATGGGCGGCGACCCGAACCCCTATCGCGCCGGCTTCCTCCAGCTCGTCGCCGTCTCGGAGTCAGACGCCCAGGCGGAGGCGGACTACGCGGACGCCGCCGTCTACTTCTTCGAGCGCTGCCTGCACGTCCACCGCGGCTTCGCCGACGCGCCGGGCTACCGCACCATCCGCTCGCTGGAGGCGGGCCTCACGGGAACGCTCCTCGGCCAGCGGTCGGGTCGCTCCATCTACCAGGCCGGCGGCGGCTGGAAGGGCTACCTCGAAGAGGGCAACATTCTCGCCGGCAGCCCGGAGTCGGTGACGGAACAGCTGCGCGAGGTGATCAAGGGCCTGCGCATCGGCCACCTCATGCTCCTCATGCAGTTCGGCAACATGTCGCGCGAAAAGGCGATGAAGAACACGCGTCTCTTCGCCGAGAAGGTGATGCCCAACCTGCGCGACGTCTGGAGCGAATACGAGGACCGCTGGTGGATCAAGCCCCTGGACGCCGCCCGGCGCGCCGCGCCCGCCGTGGCGAAGTAGGCTGCCACGACAGAAGACGCGATCCCTTCTCCCCCGGGAGAGGGCTAGAGCCTGTCCTGAGCGTAGCGAAGGAGTGAGGGCGAGATGAGCTACGAAACGAAGACGGTCTCGGTGCGCGACGGCCTGTTCCAGGTGGAGATGCGCCGCGGCGGCAAAGGCGATCCCCTCGTCT
>DATBWN010000052.1:0-8831 GCA_036514755.1 Dehalococcoidia bacterium
AGGCGAGCGCCAGCGGCAGCCCGAGGAGGACGGCGAGCTTGGCGGAGGGCCGGCGCGTCAGCATCTCCTTCAGGCCCAGGAAGCGCGGCTCCGCGTCCAGGTCCTCGCCGCGCGGTATCTCCTTGATCGCCAGCGGCCGCAGGAAGCGGTCCGGCTCGTCCGCCAGGTTGTCGAGATAGAAGCCCGGCCGGTCGAAGTCGGCGCGCCGGTCGATGGTGCCGGCCTGGCCCTTGAAGTCGGTGTAGTCGCTGAGGATGTAGACGCCGTAGGGCAGGCCGACGAGGGCAGCGGCGCCGAGCAGCCCGCCGATGAGCCGCAGCCGTTCTTGTCGGGGCAGCGCCTCCAGCCAGAGAAAGAGGACGGCGATGGGGAAGAGGAAGGCGGCGTAGAACTGGAAAAGCACCGCCAGCCCGAAGAGGGCGCCGGCGGCCATCGAGCGGGCGCGGGACGGGGCGTCCAGGAGCAGCAGGCAGCCGGCGAGCAGGAAGGGCACGGGCGCCAGGTCGTAGCGCATGTTGGCCGCCAGCTCCTGCAGCGGCAACCCCGTATCGAAGCCCATGTTCAGGCGCAGGAAGAGCAGCAGCCCCAACGAGAGGACGGCCGCCGCCGGGCCGTAGAGCCGCCGCGCCAGCAGGTAGGTCAGCACCAGCGTCGCGACGCCGTACAGCACGCCGACGAGTCGCGCCTGCGCCACGCCGGCGCCGATCAGCTTGAAAGACGCAGCGACGACGAACTGCTGCGCCGGCATGTTGAAGTAGTAGTGCTCGTCGGCGCCGTAGAAGCCGGCGAACATGTCAGAGCCGAAGACGCCCTCGTTGGCCAGCTTGTAGGCGGCGGAGAAGACCCAGATCTCGTCGTCGGTGACTGCCGGGTGATTTGCCAGGTTGGGCAGAACGGAGACGAGGAGGATGGCGACGGCCAGCGTCAGCGCCGCCGCCTCGATGAGCAGGCGCCGCGTCTGAGCGAACGCCACCAGCCTCGTCGTGAGGACGCTCTGCTCCAGGCGGCCGACCATCGCCTGGATTCTAGGCGCTGGCGAGGGGGCGTGCTAGCGAAGTCCTGTCGATCGGACGCGCAGCTTCACCTCACCTGCCGCTCCCCCTCTCCGTGCACGGAGAGGGAGCTCAAGTTCGAGCGGCATTCGAGTGGCAGAGTACGTGGGGTGAGGTCGGAGACGCGGCTCACAAAGGGGCGCTCTCGCGAGCGAGGGGCCGCGAGCGCATGAGACGCTGCTGACTACGTGGCGCTGGAGCGCCAGGCCTCCAGCGTCACCTCCACCGTCGTCTTGCCGCCGTCGCGGATGACCGTGACCTTCACCTTGTCGCCGACGTCCCTGCTGTCGATGTAGTTGCCGAGGTCGTCGTAGCCCGCGATCTCAACGCCGTCGATGGCAACGATGATGTCGCCGCTGGTGCGGCCGCCGCGCAGGCCGGCGCGCGCCGCCGCCGAGCCCGATTCGACCTGAACGATGACGACGCCCTTCGCGGCATCGATGCCGCGGCTCTCCGCCAGCGTCGGCGTGACGTTCTCCATTCTGATGCCCAGGCGCGGATGCTCAACGGCCTGGCCGGAGATCATCTGCGGCAGGAAGCGCTTAGCTGTGCCGACGGGCACGGCGTAGCCGACGCCGACGAATACGCGGTCGCCGGACGGGTTCTCGATGGCGGTGGTGATGCCGATGAGCTCGCCGCGGCGGTTGAAGAGGCCGCCGCCGGAGTTGCCGGGGTTGATCGCCGCGTCCGACTGGATGAGCTGGCGCAGCGGCCGGCCGCTGCCGCCCAGCGTGCGGCCGACGCCGCTGACGACGCCTGTCGTGAGGGTGCCGTCGATGTCGAACGGGTTGCCGACGGCGATGACGAACTCGCCGACGCGCACCGCGGCGGAGTCGCCCAGCGTCGCCGGCGTCAGCTTGTCCGCCGCAACGTCGACGTCGAGGACGGCGAGGTCGTTGCCGGGGTCGGTGCCGAGGACCTTCGCCTCCACGGACGTGCCGTCGGCAAAGATGGCGTCGATGCTGCCGGCGCCTTGAACGACGTGGTAGTTGGTGAGGATGCGCCCCTCCTTGTCGATGACGACGCCGGAGCCGACGCCGCCGCCGAACGACCCCTCGTTGCCCGTCGTGATCTTGACGACGGACGGCCGCACCTTGTCGTAGAGGTCGGCCACGTCCTCCGGTATCGTCTGCGCGACGTTGCTGTCCGAGGGCGACGAGACGCTCTCGATGACCGCTGCCGGCCCCGACGCGTCGGTGCGCAGGGAGTCGATGCCGACGACGACGGTCGCGCCCAGCGCCATGCTGACGACGATTACCAGGGCCCAGCGAAGCTTCTCTCGCATGGCTTTGCTCCTAACCTACCATGAACGCCAATTACATGATCGGCCACGGAAGTTGAAGCGGCGGTTAGCGGTGTCTTAAAAGACTGTCAAATCGCCGAAACGAAAGGGAGCTCAGCCAACAGCGAATGTGATAACGTTGATCGAGAGGACGCCATGGCTGTCAAGTCGACGAAAGCAAAGACTCAGCTAAGGAAGCCAAAGGGCTTACGCCTGGAAGGCGCCCGCGCCTTCGTGCAGCGGATAGTCCGTGAGAACAAAGAGTGGTTCAAGGAGATGGCGAACAAGTAGCGTGGCTCGATGACTTTGTGAGCGTCGTGCGAGACGTTCACGACGACATCATCCGCGAGTCAGGCGGTGTGTTCGGCGAACACGCCGCCTTGTTGTACTCTGCCGTCGCCCGGCCGTTTCAATCGGCCTTTGGCCAGCCTATCTACACTACGCCCGTGGCGCAGGCTGCGGCGCTTTTCCACGCCCTGGTCTGCGATCATGCTTTCGTCGATGGCAACAAGAGAACGGCTACGGCGATGGCGATGGTTCTTCTGGCTGCGACCAGAACCTATCTGAGGATGGATGTAGCTCCAGCTCCTCTTCAGGTTCGCCTGCTGGGTGAGGTGGCCCTCGAGACCGCCTCTTCCGGGCTCACCGTCGAGCAGGTGGCGCACTGGATCGAGCGCATCTTCGCGCTTCCCGCCTGAAACCGCCCAGCACCCTATAATCGCTGCATGACGACGCGCACCGAGATCGACGCGGCGCTGCGGCCCGTCCTGCCGCTCACCGCCGCGGTAAACGCCGCCGGCCACCTCGAGGTCGGCGGCTGCGACGCCGTCGACCTGGCGCAGCGCTTCGGCACGCCCCTCTACGTCTTCGATGAGGCGGACCTGCGCGAGCGCTGCCGCGAGTTCCGGCGCGAGTTCGGCGCCCGCCTGCCGGACGTATCCGTGCTCTACGCCTCGAAGGCCTACCTGGGCAAGGCGCTGGCGGCGCTGCTGGCGGACGAAGGCCTGGGGCTGGACGTTGTCTCCGGCGGCGAGGTCGCCATGGCCCGCGGCGCCGAGTTCCCCCTGGAGCGCGCCTACTTCCACGGCAACAACAAGAGCCGCGCCGAGCTGGCCGAGGCGATGGAGGCCGGCGTCGGCCGCGTCGTCATCGACAACTTCCAGGATATCGGCCTGCTGAACGAGGTGGCCCAGGAGCGAGGGCGGCGCCAGCCCGTGCTCGTGCGCGTCACGCCGGACGTCGACGCCCACACCCACTCGCACATCACGACCGGCGTGCTGGACAGCAAGTTCGGCCTGCCGCTCGCCGGAGGCGAGGCGGAGGAGGCGGTGCGCCAGGCGCTCGCGGCGCCCGGCCTGGAGGTAGTCGGCATCCACTGCCACATCGGCTCGCAGGTCTTCGAGACGGAGCCGTATGTGCAGGCCATCGACAAGGCGCTGGCCTTCGCGGCGGAGATGAGCCGGCGCCACGGCCTGCGCCTGCGCGAGTTCAGCCCCGGCGGCGGCTTCGGCCTGCAGTACACGCGCGACGAGGCGCCGCCTGCCATCGCCGCCTACGCGGAGACCATCGCCGAGGCCGTAAAGGCCGCCTGCAGGCGCCACGGCCTCGACCTGCCGCGCGTCGTCGTCGAGCCAGGCCGCTCCATCGTCGGCCGCGCTGGCGTCGCGCTCTACACGGTCGGGGCGCGCAAGGAGATCCCGGGCGTCCGCACCTACGTTGCCGTCGACGGCGGCATGGCCGACAACATCCGGCCGGCCATCTACGGCTCGAAGTACGAGGCGCTGGCCGCCGGCCGGCCGCTAGCGAGCGCCGAGGAGACGGTGACGATCGCCGGCAAGTACTGCGAGTCCGGCGACGTCCTGATCAGCGACGCCCGCCTGCCGCGCCTTGAGCCCGGCGAGGTGCTGGCGATACCGGCCGCCGGCGCCTACTGCCTGGCGATGGCGAGTAACTACAACCTCTCGCTGCGGCCGGCGATCGTCTTCGTGCGGGACGGGAGGGCGCGCCTCGTGCGCCGCCGCGAGACGTACGAGGACCTCATGGCGTGCGAGGTGGGATGAGGGTGTCACCATGAGCAACGCGAAGGGTCTCCCTCGGCCCAGGGCTGAGGCGCTTCTCCCCAAAGCACTAGATTCCTCGCTCTGCTCGGAATGACAATGGGGCCATGTGGAGCGTAATCGGCCACGCGCCGGCGCTGGCGGCGCTGGAGCGCGCCGTCGAGGGCGGCAGGCCGGCGCACGCCTGGCTGTTCAGCGGCCCGGAAGGCGTCGGCAAGCGCACCGCCGCCCTCGAGTTCGCCGCCGCACTCAACTGCACAGGCGACGAGAAACCCTGCGGAGCGTGTCGCGACTGTCGCGACACGCTCGCCGAGCGTCACCCTGACGTCGAGCTGGTCGCGCCGGGCAGCCTTTGCGACGAGCCGGACCACCGCGAGCACACGGAGAGCCGCGAGCTGCGCATCTGCCAGGTGCGGCGTCTGGAGCGCGTCCTCTCCCTCAGCCCTTACGCCGGCGCGCGGCGCGTGGCCATCGTGGACGCGGCCGATACGCTGCGCGCCGAGGCCGCGAACGCCTTCCTCAAGACGCTGGAGGAGCCGCCGGCCGAGAGCGTCATCGTCCTCCTGGCCGAGCGCGAGGAGCGCCTGCCGGAGACCGTGCTCTCCCGCTGCCGGCGCGTCGCCTTCCGGCCCCTGGCCCGCCAGACGCTTGTCGAGGTGCTGACGGGGCGCGGCGCGCCGCCGGAGCAGGCGGAGGCCATCGCCGCCGCGGCCGGCGGACGCGTCGGCTGGGCGCTGCGCGCCCTCGCCGACCCCAGCCTCTTGGCCGAGCGCTGGCAGATGCTGGAGGAGGTCGTGCGGCTGGCGCACGCCGGCCGCGTCGAGCGCTTTGCCTGGGCGCGCGAGGCCGGCAGCCGCGCTGGCGAGGTGCGCGAGCGCTACCTGCGCGAGATGTCGGCGTGGGAGGACTGGTGGCGCGACGTCCTCCTCGTCGGCGCGGGCACGAGCGAAGGGGCGCTCAACAGCGACCGCGCCCCTGTCTTGAGCGAGGAGGGTAAACTATACGCAGCGGCTGACGTGGTCGCTTTCCTGCGGGCGCTCCTCCAGACGCGCCGGTACCTGCAGGAGAACGTCGACCCGCAGCTGGCGCTGGAGAACCTGACCCTCGACCTGCCCCGACCGAGTCGGGGCGGTCGGGCACGCTGAGAAAGGAGACGGCCGACTCGTCGGCCTGCTCATGGCTAGGACCGCAGGCGTCCGCTTCCGGCAAGCGGGCAGAATCTTCTACTACGACGGCGGCGACCTCGAGCTCGAGGTCGGCACCTACGTCGTCGCCGAGAGCGCCCACGGGCTGGAGGTAGGCCGCGTCGTCATCGCTCCCGACCAGGTCATCGCCAACGAGGCGTCCCAGGGCGAGCTGAAGCCGCTGCTGCGCATCGCCACGCCGGCGGACGTCGAGAAGTCGGAGGCGATGAAGGAGAAGGCGCGCGATGCGCTCCACAGGGCGAAGGCGAAGGCGGCCGACCAGTCGCTGGACATGACCATCGCCAGCGGCGACTTCGACCTCGAAGGCAGGCAGTTCACCGCTTACTTCACCGCCAACGAGCGCGTCGACTTCCGCGGGCTGGTGCGCGAGCTGTCGCGCGAGCTCGACGCCCGCGTCCAGCTCCTGCAGGTCGGCGACCGCGACCGCGCCAAGCTGACGGACGGCATGGACGTCTGTGGCGAGCGCCTCTGCTGCTCCTCGTGGATGACCAGCTTCCCGAGCGTCAGCATCCGCATGGCGAAGGAGCAGGAGCTGCCCCTCAACCCGCAGAAGATATCGGGCGTCTGCGGCCGGCTCTTCTGCTGCCTCACATTCGAGTACGAGGACTACAGGGCGCTGCGCGGCACGCTGCCCAGGGTCGGCGCCTTCTTGTCGACGCCGGCCGGTGAGGCCAAGGTCACGGCCATCGACTTCAACCGCGAGATCGTGCGGCTCATGCTCACGGCGAGCGGCGCGCCTGTCGAGGTCGCGGCGACCGACTTCAAGCTCCAGAACGGCGTCACCATCCGGCCCATGGAGCTGGTGCACAAGATCGAGGGGCCTCTACGCCCGATCGGCGAGGCGAGGGAGGCGATCCAGACCCGCCTGCCGCGGCCGCGTCGCGAGGCGGCGCGTCCCGCCCGCCCGGCGGCGCAGCGTCCGGCGCCGCCTCAGCCGCCCGCGCCGGCCCAACCGAGCGCCGACGCGTCCGGGCAGCCCGCGGGCGAAGGCCAGAAGCGGCGCCGTCGCAGACGAAGGGGGCGTGGCCGCGGCCGCGGTGGCGCCGGCTCTACGCCGCAGCCGCAAGGCTGAGGGCGCCGACAGAAGGGAGCGACGTGACGAAAGAGGTGGTCTCCGCCGCTGTGGACCGTGAACAGCTCCGCAGTCAGATCAAGGAGAAGTACACGGACGTAGCGCTGGAGCCGGACAAAGGCTTCCACTTCCACACCGGTCGGCCTCTGGCACGCATGCTTGGCTACCCAGACGCCGTGGTCGACCAGCTGCCGCCGGCGACCGCCGAATCCTTCGCCGGAACCGGCAACCCCTTCGCCATGGGCAGACTGGCTCCCGGCGAGACCGTGCTCGACATCGGCTGCGGCGCCGGCTTCGACACGCTGATCGCGGCTCGCCAGGTCGGGCCCGCCGGCAGGGTGCTGGCGGTCGACATGACAGAGGCGATGCTGGAGAAGACCCGCATGGGCGCGCTCGCGCTGGCTCTGCGGAACGTCGAGCCGCGCCTGGGTTACGCGGAGAACCTCCCCATCGAAGATGGGGTGGTGGACGTTGTCATCAGCAACGGCGTCATCAACCTCTGCCCGGACAAAGTGCAGGTATTGCGCGAGGTGTGGCGCGTCCTCAAGCCTGGCGGTCGCTTCCAGATCGGCGACATCATCGTCCACAAAGAGGTGCCTCAGGACGCGAAGGACGACATCGACCTCTGGTCCGGCTGAATCGCCGGCGCTCTGCTGTATGCAGAGTGGCGCTGGGTCCTGGACCACGTCGGTTTCAAGGATGTCCGCTGGGGAAGGGAAGTGGACGTCTTCTCCGGCTCCAAGCACGAATCGGACGCGGCGGAGTTCGAGACGCGAGGCGTGACCTTCGCGGCGACGAAGCCCTGAACGGCGGCTGTGGCGAATAATTGCCCGCGCTCCATCGCTGTGCTATCCTGCCAACCGTGCCGTGAACTAGAGCCTGAAACACGGGTCTGAGGCACGAAACCAGGCCTATCTGGTGGCTGCGGCGCCGCCCCAAAGAGAAAAGGGGACGCGCCGAATCCCTCGAAGAAGCGGGGGTTGCTGCTGGGGGCCTTTTAGCTTGCCCGCTGGGCAGGAGGTTCTATCGGCCGGAAGTGCCGGCCCGACCCCGATCGGGTCGGCGTTCGCCCGCGACGGCGGGTAGGAAGGGGTGAGCGGTGCATCTGACTATCGACGGCTTCGGCGGCGAGCGGGAGCTATTGAGCAGTGAGACGTTAGTCCGCTCCCTCCTCGACCGCTACCCGGCCGAGATCGGTATGACGAAGATCTCGGAGCCCCACGTCATCCGCTACCTGGGCGAGAAGGCGGAGGACTGGGGCGTCTCCGGCTTCGTCCTCATCGCCGAGAGCCACATCGCCATCCACACCTTCCCGGAGCGCGGCTATGTCTGGGTGGACGTTTTCTCCTGCAAGGAGTTCGAAACCGACGTCGCCGTCGACAGCATCGTCGACGCCTTCGGCCTGACGCACATCACCAGCCACGTGCTGCCGCGCGGGCTGGAGTACCCGCACTCGGTGCGCGAGGCGACCCCCATCGCCGTGGACGAGCGCCTCGCGGTGGCCGGCTCCCTCGCCGAGGCGCAGGCGCGGGCCTAAGGGCGCCTGCCCACCGGAAACCACCAGTGGTCGACATCGAGCCTGATCCCCTCTCCCCTTTGGGAGAGGGTAGGGTGAGGGAGTACCAGACATGAATCACCATCCCCATCAGACGGCGCACCATGGCGGCCACGACGCGTTCCTACACACTCACGTCGAGCCGTTCGAGGTGAGCGCGAAGGCCAGCGCCGCCGACATCGTCCGCGGCATGGCGGGCACGGCCTTTCAGGCGCGCAACCTGGCGCAGGCCGTCCACATCTGGCGCAGCATGCTGGAGGACGAGGTCACGATCTTCCTCGGCCTCGCCGGGGCGATGGTGCCGGCCGGCATGCGCAACGTCATCCGCTACCTGGTCGAAAACCGCCTCGTCGACGTCGTCGTCAGCACCGGCGCCAACATGTTCCACGACGTCTACGAGACGCTGGGCAAGCCTCACTGGCAGACCAGCCCGGACGCGGATGACGTGGAGCTGGGGCGGCGGCGGATCAACCGCTTCTACGACGTGCTGGCGCCGGAGAACGACTTCGCCGACGCCGAGGAGTTCGTGGTCGCCTTCTCGCAGACGCTGGCGTCCGACCGCCCCTACTCGACGCGCGAGTACTTCCAGCGCCTCGGCGAAGCGCTCA
>DATBWN010000053.1:0-5343 GCA_036514755.1 Dehalococcoidia bacterium
GAGGGCTTGAGGATGTTGGCGGCGTCGACGGCGCCTTCAGCGGCGCCGGCGCCCACCAGCATGTGCATCTCGTCGATGAACAGCACGCAATTGCCGGAGCCCTTGATCTCCTCGATGACCTTCTTCAGGCGCTCCTCGAACTCGCCGCGGTACTTCGTGCCCGCGACCAGGGAGCCGATGTCCAGGGTCAGCAGGCGCTTGCCCTGCAGCGTCTCCGGCACGTCGCCGGCGACGATGCGGTGCGCCAGCCCCTCGACGATCGCCGTCTTGCCGACGCCGGGCTCGCCGATGAGGATGGGGTTGTTCTTCGTCCGGCGCGAGAGGATCTGGATCAGGCGGTCGATCTCGCGGCCGCGGCCGATGACCGGGTCGAGCTTGTTGGCGCGCGCCGCGGCCGTCAGGTCGATGCCCAGCTGGTCGACGGTGGGCGTGCGCGTCGTCGTGCGGCCGCCGGTGGCGGCGCTCTGGGGCGTGTTCTGGGAGAGGATGCGCGCCGTTTCCGTGCGCACGCGCTCCAGGCTGACGCCCAGCGACTCGAGGACGCCGAAGGCGATGCCCTCGCCCTCGCGCACGAGGCCGAGGAGCAGGTGCTCGGTGCCGATGTAGCTGTGGTTGAGGCGCCGCGCCTCTTCGACGGCGAGCTCGATGACCTTCTTGGCGCGCGGCGTCAGGCCGATCTCGCCCGTGGGTGTCTTCTCACCCCGGCCGATGATGAACTCGACGGCGGAGCGGACCTTGGTCAGCTCCACGCCGAGGTTGTTGAGGACTTTAGCGGCTACGCCATCGCCCTCACGGACGAGGCCCAAGAGGAGGTGCTCGGTGCCGATGTAGTTGTGGTTGAAACGCTGCGCTTCCTCCTGCGCCAGCGTCAAAACCCGCCGTGCTCTCTCTGTGAACTTGTCGAATCGGTCTGCCATCTCGCCTGCCTAGCGCCCCTGTTTGTGAATCCAGGTTAGCACACGGTCTGGGGCTCGTCCAACTCACGACAGACCTGCGGGATGTTACGCCTTCGTTTCCTCCGGCGGGGTCTCCGGAGCCAGCTGGTCCATCTTGAGCGCCGCGAAAGCGGCCGCCATCTGCGTCTGCGGCTCCTCCTCTTCTGGTTGATCGACACTCTCGACCGCCGGCTTTAGCTCCCTCGCGGGCGAGGCGTCCACGGCCAGCTCAATCTCGGACAGCGCCTCCGCCTCCGCGCTCTCCGTGGCCTCGCGCAGCAGGGCGTTGAGGTCGTCCTTGAAGGCGGCCTTGATCTCGTCCGGCGCGGAGAGCACCTCGCCGTCCATGCCGAAGGTGAACCCCATCGCCTCGCCCCGGTCGCGCGCCTGCTTCAGCGAGAGGCCGAGCCGGTGCCGGTCGCGCTCGATGCGGATGATGCGCAGGGGCAGGATGTCGCCCTCTTTGACGACCTCCTGGGAGTGGGAGATGCGGCGGTCGACCAGCTCCGAGACGTGGATAAGGCCCTCGACGGGGCCCTCGATGCGGGCGAAGGCGCCGAAGGTCGCCAGCTTGGTGACGATGCCCGGCACCACGTCGCCCACCTGGTACTTGTCGACGATGCCGTCCCAGTGGGCCGGCTGGGCGCGGCGGATGCTGAGGGCGATCTTCTTCTTCTCGGCGTCGATCTTCATCACGTAGACGTCGACCTCGTCGCCGATCTTGAACAATTCCTCGGGCGCCTTCGTCCGGTCCCAGGAGATCTCGGAGAGGTGGACGAGGCCGTCGGCGCCGCCGAGGTCGACGAAGACGCCGAAGTTGCGGATGGAGCTGACGCGGCCCTTGCGGATCTCGCCCTCCTCAAGCTCGGACAGCAGGCGGTCTTTCTGCTGGCTGCGCCACTCCTGCAGCGCGCCCCGCTCCGAGAGGATGACGCGGTTGCGGCGCCGGTTCAGCTCGATGACCTTGAGGCGCAGCGCCTTGCCGACGGCGTGCGCCAGGCCGGCGCCCGTGTCGCTGCGCTCCGGCCGCAGGCCGACGAGCTGGGAGAGGGGCACGAAGGCGGCAACGCCTTCGACGTTGACGAGGAGGCCGCCCTTGTTGAAGCCCGTGACCTCCGCCTCGAAGCTCTCGCCGCTCTCGAACAGCGTCTGCAACTGGCGCCAGCCGCGCTCGCCGCGCGCCCTGTCCAGCGAGAGAAGGACCTCGCCCTCCGTCGTCTCCGGCTGCATGACGTAAGCGACGATCTTGTCGCCGACGCCGACGTGTCGCAGGGGGTCGGCGCCCAGGGAGTGCATCTCGTTCACCGGGATCAGGCCTTCCGACTTGGCGCTGATGTCGACGACGACGCCGTCCCGGTTGACGCTGATGATCGTTCCTTCTACTACCTCGCCGCGGCGGAGCGAGTGATACTGAGCGGTCTCCTCCTGGGCCAGGAGGGCCGCCATGTCCATCATCGATTCTTCCTTGACTTCTACCGCCCCACCCCGCCGTCCCCCCAACTCCTCGGGGTTATTTACCAACCTTTCCCTCCGTGCTCCCGGCTTCGGCGCCAGGATCGCTGCATTCTAGCACAGGTGTGAGCGGGCGGCTGCCGATCCGGCGCGCCCAAAAGAAGAAGGCCTCCGCGCGCTTACGCGGAGGCCTGCACGACACCGGCGGCGGCCTATTTTCCACAGAGGCTTGCGCCCCCAGTATCGTCAGCGCTGCGACGTTTCACTTCCGTGTTCGGGATGGGAACGGGTGGTTCCGTCGCGCTCTAGCTACCGGCCACGAGTAGTATACCAGGTAACAGGTAACAAGTAAGAAGAGATGAGCCGTGCCCCATCTTGTTACTTGTTACCTGTTACTTGTTACCATGCCCCCATGAAGCGCGTCGTCATCGTCGACTACGGCGCCGGCAACCTGCGCAGCGTCGCCCGCGCCGTCGCCTACCACGGCTACGAGCCCGTGGTCAGCTGCGAACCGAGGGCGGTTGATTCGGCCGAGGCGCTGATCCTGCCCGGCGTCGGCGCCGCCGCCGACACGATGCGCAACCTGCAGCAAGGCGGCCTCGTGGAGCCTCTGCGCGCCTACATCCGCGGCGGCCGGCCCTTCCTCGGCGTCTGCATGGGCCAGCAGGCGCTGCTCAGCGTCAGCGAGGAGGGCGGCGAGCACCCCTGCCTCGACGTCATCCCCGGCCGCGTCCGCCGGCTGCCTTCCGGTCAGAAGGTGCCGCACATGGGCTGGAACCAGGTGCGCCAGCGCCGCGCCCACCCCATCTTCGACGGCATCGACGACGGCGCTAACTTCTACTTCGTCCACAGCTACTACCCCGACCCGGAGGACCGCGACGTCGTCATTGGCGAGACGGACTACGGCGTCGCCTTCGCCAGCGTCCTGGCGCGCGACAACATCGTTGCGACGCAGTTCCACCCGGAGAAGAGCAGCACGGACGGACTGCGCTTCTACGGCAACTTCCTCCGCCTCGCCTTCGGCTAGGCCGTCGCGGGCCGGCCGGCACTATAATTAGCCTTGGCGGTGGGCATGACCTCGCATCGGGACGAAGGCGAGTCCTTCGAAGGCATCCACGTAGAGCTTCCTTTCTTCTCCGTTCGCGTGGGACGCGGCAGCGGGGTGTGGTATATGAGCGTGAACGACAACGACGCGTATGAGCGGGCGCGGCGTCGGGTGCGGGCCCGGCTGGGCTTCTTCCGCCACCTGGCGACGGCGGCCGCCGTGCTGGGAGCCGTCGTCTTCTTCGACCTGATTACGGGCGGCGGCGTCTCCGGCTTCGTCCAGGTGATCGCCGGCATCTGGGGCGCGGTGCTCGTCTGGCAGGCGTTCAACGTCTTCGTCTTTCCCGCCGTCTGGAGCCGGGAGGCGGAGGAGCGCATGATCCAGGAGGAGCTGCGCCGCCAGCAGCACTAGCGTGCGGCAGTCACTAGCGTGACGGCGTCCTGCGCGCGGGTGGGGATGAGCATGGGAGCGAAGGCTGTGACCGTCCGTCGAGAGTGGACTACGCGCTCGACGCCGCGGGCGTCGTTGCCCGTTTGCCCGTTTGCCCCTTTGCCCGTTCGGCGGCTGCTCCTTTCGGCCCGTTCACCTCTCGCCATCACGTGACATTCGAAGTCATCCCGGCCATCGACCTGCGCGGCGGCCGCTGCGTCCGCCTCTATCAGGGCGACTACGACCGCGAGACCGTCTACAGCGCCGACCCGGCCGAGATGGCGCGTCACTGGCAGTCTCTGGGCGCTGGCCGGCTGCACGTCGTCGACCTGGACGGCGCCCGCAGCGGCGAGCAGGCCAACGCGGCGGCCGCGCGCGCCATCCTCGGCGCCGTCTCCATCCCCGTCCAGCTGGGCGGCGGCGTCCGCGACCTCGAGACCGTCGCGCGCTGGCTCGATGCCGGCGTCGACCGCGTCTTCCTCGGCACCGCGGCGGCTACGGACGCAGCCCTCCTGCGCGAGGCCTGTGCTCGGTTCCCCGGCCGCGTCGCCGCCGGCGCCGACGCGCGCGGCGGCCGCATCGCCGTGCGCGGCTGGGAGGAAGACACGGGCGAGAGCGTCGCCGACTTTGCCCGTCGCGCCCTGGCGGCCGGCGTCTGCGCCCTCAGCTACACCAACATCTCCCTGGACGGCACCTTCGAAGGGCCGGACGTCGCGGGCGTGCGGCGCCTGATCGAGGAGGTCGGGCCAACGGCGGCGCAGATCATCCTCGCTGGCGGCGTCGGCTCGCTGGAGCACGTCCGGGCCGCCGCGGCCGTGCCGGGGCTCGGCGGCGTCATCGTCGGCCGCGCGCTCTACGAGGGCCGCGTCGACCTGAAGGAAGCGATCGCGGCCGCGAGCGGCGCCGCTGGATAGGAGACGAGATGCCGATCACAGCCTTCGACCACTACACCGTGCGGAGCGGGGACGTCGACGCCTCCTGGCGCTTCTACGAGCGCGGCCTCGGCCTCAGCGTCCGCAAGCGGGAGGGCTTCCCGATTCCGGCGTTCATCGTCGCCATCGGCGACAGGGAGGTCGTCCACGTCTTCCAGGCCTCTGAGGAGCAGGAGGCGATCTTCGCGCGCCTGGCGCCGCCGGACGAGGAGGCGGCGAGGTGGCGCACGGGCCGCCTGCACCACGTCGAGTTCTGGGCGACGGGTCTCGCCGAGATGCGCGAGCGTCTGGCCAGGGAGGGCATCGCCGTCCGCGAGCGGACGCTAGCGGACAAGCACCAGCTGCAGCTGAACGACCCGGACGGCATCGCGGTCAACCTCAACTTTCCGCTGTCAGAGCTGGCATAGACGGCCAAGAGTCACGTTCGTCCTGAGCCTGTCGAAGGACGATTCCCTGAACGAGCAGCGTGCTTCGACAAGCTCAGCACGAACGGGTCTAACACCTGCAGGGTCTGGCCTCCTCCGCTTGGCTATACTTGACTCCTGATGCT
>DATBWN010000054.1:0-4955 GCA_036514755.1 Dehalococcoidia bacterium
CAGCTCGGCGAACTCCGGCGAGGCGTACATCTCCACCCACTTGGCGCACAGCGGCTCCGCCGGCAGGCCGCGCGCCTTCAGCGCGAGGCCGATCTCGCTGAAGCCCCACATGCAGGGCAGTAGCGCCGCCACCAGCTCCGCAAAGTCGCCCAGCGCCGCCGTGCGCAGGAGGAAGTCGGTGTAGGCCTGCGTCGTCGGCGCCTTCGCCTCCGCCGCCAGCGCCGCCTCGCTGATGCCGAGCTCGGCGGCGTAGGCGCGGTGCAGGCTCATCTCCGTCTCCAGCGTCTCTTGCGCCAGGCGCGAGAAGGCGCGCATCGTCTCCAGGTCGGGAGCCCGCGCCGCCGCCAGCGCGAACAGGCGCACGTACTCCTGCAGGAACAGGTAGTCCTGGCGCAGCCAGAGCTCGAACCGCTCGCGGTCTACGGTCCCGCCGCCGATGGCGCGTACGAAGGGATGCTCGTGCTGCGCCCGCCAGATCGGCTCCGCGGCCCTACGTAAACGGTCTGTAAAGCGCTCCGCCATAGACGCCCGCTGCTTCCCGTTCGCCTCGCCTCTCAGCGGGGCGGGCTGCTACCATGATAAGCGCGCCCCGACGTACGCCGACCTCTAGGAGGAGGACGTTTGGCCCTGGACGCAGCCATCCCCTACGCCGTCGAAGCCGTCGACGTAGTCAAGACCTACCACACCGATGACCTGGAGGTGCAGGCATTGCGCAGCGTGTCGCTCGCCGTGCCGCGGGGCGACATGGTCGCCATCATGGGCCCTTCCGGCTGCGGCAAGACAACACTGCTCAACTGCCTCAGCGGCCTCGACACCGTCGACGCCGGCATCGTCCGCGTGGACGGCGTCGACATCAGCCAGCTCTCCGACAACGAGAAGAGCGGCTATCGCGCCCGCAGCATGGGCTTCGTCTTCCAGTTCTACAACCTGCTGCCCGTCCTCAGCGCCGTCGAGAACGTGGAGCTGCCCCTCCTGGTCAGCGGCTCGTCCGCCAAGGAGGCGCGCGAGCGGGCGATGCACGCCCTCTCCCTGGTTCACCTAACGGAGTGGGCGACGCACCGGCCGGCGCAGCTCTCCGGCGGCCAGCGCCAGCGCGTCACCATCGCCCGGGCGCTGGTCAACGAGCCCGCCATCGTCTGGGGCGACGAGCCCACGGGCGACCTCGACTCGAAGAACGCCGACGAGATCATGGACCTCATCGTCAGCCTCAACGAGACGAACCGTCAGACCTTCGTCATCGTCACGCATGACCTCCATGTCGCCGAGAAGACGTTCCGCATCATCAACATGCTGGACGGCAAGATCGTCGACGAGGCGCCGACGGAGCGCGGCCGCGCCCTGCCGGCCGGCAGGCAGGCCCGCTTCGCTGGCGCCGCCGAGGTAACCTAGCGACCCCTACGCCATGGACGAGCTCTTCGGCATCTCCATGAACCTCATCATGTACGTCCTGCTGGGCGTGCTCGGCGTCTCCCTCGCCAGCATCGCCCTCGTCGCCCTGCGCAACCGCGTCATGTTCAAGCTGGGCGTGCGCAACATCCCGCGGCGCAAGGCCCAGACGTCCCTCATCGTCATCGGCCTCATGCTCAGCACGGTTATCATCGCCGCCGCCTTCGCCACCGGCGACACCGTCGACCGCAGCATAACAAGCGAGGCGTACACGCTCCTCGGCTCCATGGACGAGGTGATCCAGGTGCGGGTAGGGAACGAAGACGAGGGCTTTGACGACCCAAGCCAGGGCGTCGTGCGTGAGGAGAGCTTCTCGGAGGCCTCGGTCTCGTCGCTCATCGAGACCATCGCCTCGTACCCGGAGGTCGACGCCGTCGTGCCGGGCTACTCCGACCTGGCCGTCGCCGTGAACCTCGAGGAGCGGCTGAGCTCGCCCCTGTTCACCGTCCTGGGGCTGGACCCGGAGCGGTCGCGCGAGCTGCCCGACATCGAGGACGTTCGCGGCGGGCGCCTGCGCCTGGACGACCTGGCTGCGGGCGAGATCTACGTCAATGAGAGCGCCGCCGAGGAGCTTAACGTGCGGGCGGGCGACGCGATCACGATCATCACGCGCGGCAGCCGGAGCGAGTTCCGCGTCAAGGCCGTCGTCGAAGACCGGCGGCTGGCCGGCTCCGGCGGCATCTCGGCGCGGCGCGAAGGCGGCGTCCTGCCCCTGGCGACCGCCCAGGAGCTGTTCGGCTCGCCGGGCCGGCTGACTCTCATCGCCGTCTCAAACAAGGGCGATGCGCGCGCCGGCGTGAAGTATTCGGCCGCCGTCGAGGAGCGGATCGAGGGCGAGCTGGCGACGTTGCGGCAGCGGGAAGGGGCGCCGCGCCTCTTCGTAGTGGCGATAAAGCAGATCGGCGTCGATTTCGCGGAGCTGTTCGCCAACATCTTCACGAGCTTCTTCCTCGTCCTCGGGCTGTTCTCGATCGCGGCGGGCATCCTGCTGATCTTCATGATCTTCGTGATGCTGGCGGCGGAGCGTAAGCCAGAGATGGGCATGGCGCGCGCCGTCGGCACCAAGCGTTTCGACCTCGTCCAGATCTTCCTCTCGGAGGGCATGAGCTACAACGTGCTCGCGGCGATGGTCGGCACCGGCCTCGGCGTCCTCGTAGCGTTCGCCATGGCGCGAATCATGGCGGCGATCTTCGCCCAGTTCGACATCAGCATCTCGCCGCACGTGACCTTCCGCAGCCTGGCGGTTTCCTACGCCCTCGGCGTCGTCCTCACCTTCCTGACGGTGACGTTCTCGTCCTGGCGCGTGAGCTACATCAACATCGTCCGGGCGATCCGCGACATCCCGGAGCCTTCGCAGCCGCGACCGCGGTGGCGGGCGCGCGGCTTCTTCTCAACGCTCCTCGGCCTCGTCGTCAAGCGCGGCAGCCGCAGGTCCTGGGCGATCCGCGGCGGCCTCCTGCTGTCCGGCCTCGTCCTGCAGGTCGGCGCCGGCAGCGCGGGCGTGACGGAGCTTCAGATCGCGGCCGGCATGCTCGGCGGCCTCGCGATCGCCGTTTTCGTCTTCCTGACGTTTCAGATCGGCTTCCTCTTCGTCATCGGCGGCGTCCCGCTCATCTACTTCGGAGCCTCCGAGCTCAACGCCTTCGCCCTGCTCTTCGGCCTCTCGCTGGCGCCCATCGGCCTCGCCCTCATCATCCGCTCCTTCGGCTTCAACGAGCGGATCGCCTACACCGCCGCCGGCGTCTTCCTCATCTACATCTGGGAGATCGACTTCAGCGTCGGCCTGGTGGAGCGCATCTTCGGCGAGGTGGAAGGCGACATCGAGATGTTCTTCCTCTCCGGCGTCATGGTCACGGTCGCCGCCACCTTCATCGTCGTCTACAACGCCGACCTCATCCTCGGCCCGCTGACCCGCCTGGGCCGCGGCCTCGGCGCCCTGCTGCCGTCGATGAAGATGGCGGTGGCCTACCCGCTGGCGAGCAAGATGCGCACCGGGCTGACGATGGCGATGTTCTGCCTGGTCGTCTTCGCGCTGACCGTGATGTCGTCGATGAACTACAACTTTAACCGCCTCTTCCTCAGCGACCGCTCCCTGGGCGGCTGGGACGTCTACGTGGACGAGAACCCGACGAACCCGATCGACGACCTGAAGGCAGAGCTCGCCGCGGCCGGATCGCCGGCCGCCTCCCAGATCCAGGCGGTAGGCGTCACGTCATTCGTTACGCAGCGCAACGCCCGCCTCTGCCAGGAGGTCGCCGGCCGCGACTGCGGCCTCGCCACGGAGGCGAAGGCCGTCTTCAACAGCTACGCGGTGCGCGGCGAAGACGCCGCCTTCCTCGCCAACGCCGAGCTCCCGCTCCAGACGCGCGCCCGCGGCTACTCAAGCGACGACGCCGTCTGGCAGGCCGTCGCCGCCGACCCCTCCTTCGGCGTCATCGACTCCATCGCGATCACGGGCGATTTCGGCCCCGCCGTCGTCGAGGGCGTCCAGCCCGGCGACCGCGAGATGGATCCCGTGACCCTCACCGTGAGGGACGCGATCACCGGCAACAGCCGCACGATCATGGTCATCGGCGTCATCGAGATGGGCGCCAGCAACAACTTCAACGGCCTCCACGTCTCGGAGGCGACGCTGACGGACGTCTTCGGCGAGCCGGACTCGCGGCGTCACTACGTCAAAACGGTTGCCGGCGCGAATGATCGCCAGGTAGCGCGCGAGATCGAGTCCGTGCTGCTGACCACGGGCGCCCAGTCGGAGTCGCTGCGCTACGAGGCGGACCAGCTGGCCTCGACGCAGAACGGCTTCTTCTACCTGATGCAGGGCTTCATGGGCCTGGGGCTGTTCGTCGGCGTCGCCGCCGTGGGCGTCATCGCCTTCCGCACCGTCGTCGAGCGCCGGCAGCAGATCGGCATGCTGCGCGCCCTGGGCTACACGCGGCGCATGATCGGCCTGACGTTTCTCATGGAGTCGGCGTTCATCTCGTTCATGGGCGTGCTCAGCGGCGTCGTCTTCGCCCTGATCCTGGCGCGCCAGCTGATAACGGAGGAGTTCGCCAACCAGGGCGTCAGCTCCTTCGCCGTACCCTGGCTGCAGATCGGCGTCATCGCCGGCCTCGCCTTCGGCTCCGCCGTGCTGATGACGCTGATCCCGTCGCGCCAGGCGGCGCACATCCCCATCGCCCAGGCGCTGCGCTACGAATGAGAACCGAGCATGGGCGTTGGTGTCATTGCGAGGCTCGTCGAAGACGAGCCGCGGCAATCTCGCGAGCATCCTAAGACGCCGCACGTGAGATCGCTTCGCCCTTCCTGAGAAGGGCTCGCAAAGACGCGGTTCAGTTGCCCCGGCCCATTCCTGTAGAATCAGTCCCCATGAAGACCGAGTTCTACGAGTCCGACCCCTTCTCGCCGCGCAAGGCGGGCCTCCTCCTCAGCCTGGACACGGACTACCGCTTCGAGAAGGGCGACGAAGTTGTCGTCGAGTCTGGTGGACGCGCGATGAAGATCCGCGT
>DATBWN010000055.1:0-2240 GCA_036514755.1 Dehalococcoidia bacterium
CGCCAGGGCCCGGGCGGCCGCACCCACCTCGTCAGCCCCCAGATGGCGGCGGCGGCGGCTATCGCCGGTCACTTCGTCGACATACGGGAGGTGCTGCGATGAGGCGCGTCACGACGGTCCGCAGCAAGGCGATACCCCTCAACCGCGCCAACGTCGATACGGACCAGATCATCCCGGCGAAGTACCTCAAGCGCATCGAGCGCACGGGCTACGGCCCCTTCGCCTTCGAGGCGTGGCGCGCCGACCCTAGCTTCGTCCTCAACGACCGCCGCTACGACGGCGCCGAGGTCCTCATCGCCCGGCAGAACTTCGGCTCCGGCTCCAGCCGCGAGCACGCCGTCTGGGCGCTGGAGGGGCTGGGCATACGCGCCGTCATCGCCCCGTCCTTCGCCGACATCTTCAAGAACAACTGCTTCCAGTCCGGCCTCCTCACGGTCGAGCTGCCGGAGGAGGATGTCGACTACCTCATCGCCCGCACGGAGGAGCTGCCGGAGACGCGGATCGAGGTCGACCTGGCGTCGCAGACGGTGCGCGTCGCCGGTGGCGCCTGGGAGCGCCGCTTCGAGGTCGACCCGTTCAAGAAGTACCGCCTGGCCCGCGGCCTGGACGACATCGCGATGACCCTGGAGTACGAGCCGGACGTCGCCGCCTTCGAGGCGACGCGGCCGGTCTTTCTGCCGACGACGGCGCGCTAGCGAGAGGAGACATGATGCCCACCAGCGAGGAGATCAAGGCAGGACAGCGGGCCCAGTGGGACGGCGTCGCCGCCTTCTGGGACAAGTGGGACGGCGAGCTGGAGCGCAATTCGCGGCCCGTCAACGAGTGGCTCTGCCGAGCCGCGAAGCTCTCGCCTGGGATGAGACTGCTGGACCTCGCCTGTGGCAGCGGCCAGCCGGCGCTGAGCGCCGCCCTGCTCGTCAGGCCGGGCGGCAGCGTCGTCGCCACTGACATCGCACCTGAGATGGTCGACGTCACCAGACGAAAGGCGCAGGCCGCGGGCGTCGACAACCTGGAAGCGCGGGTGATGGACATGGAGGAGATCGACTTCCCAGACGCGAGCTTCGACGCCGTGACCTGTCGCTGGGGGTTCATGTTCCCGCCCGACCCCGTAAAGGCTATGGCGGAATCGCGCCGCGTGCTCAGGCCGGGCGGCCGCCTGGTCGCCGCCGTCTGGGACGTGCCGGCACGCAACCCCTGGCTCTCGAACATCCCGCAGGCGGTGAACCAGGTGCAGCCGGCGCCGCCGGCCGACCCGGACGCGCCTGGGCCCTTCCGCCTCGCCGAGGCGGGCCGGCTGGAGACGCTTCTGCGCCAGGCCGGCTTTGCCTCCGTCGAGGTCGAGCAGCTGCCGTTCGTCCACGTCTTCGATTCGCTGGAGGCGTGGTGGAGTTACTCCGTAGAGCTGGCGGCGCCTATCCGCGCCCGCTTCCTCGCCCTCGGCGCGGCCGACCGGGAGCGGGCGAAGCAGATCGCCTTCGCGGCGGCGGAGAAGTCGCGCTCGGACGGCGAGTACCGCCTCGCCGCGGCGAACCTCTGCGCCGTCGCCCAGAAGTAGCGGCTCTACTAGATTTCGCATGCGATGGGAATATCAGGTTCGCTACTTTGACCTGAATACGTGGAACGAGTCTGAGAAACGCTACGACGCAGATTATAGAGGCCTAAACGCCTCTTTGAACGCCATGGGTATGGACGGTTGGGAACTTGTCGCGATGGATCCTTGGTGGGCTTGGGAACACGAGCAGGGGCCGGGCTTCGCCTCCGAGTGGGCATATTCGTGGCCTCGACTAGTCCTCGGCTATCACTGCACCTTCAAGCGGCCGATACCATGAGCGGATCGAATCTGGTCTGCGCGGCGAACCGATGACCGCCTTCAACATCGCCGTCCTGCCCGGCGACTACATCGGCCCGGAGGTCATCGCCGAGGCGCGGCGCGTGCTGGAGGCGGTCGGGCGGCGCTTCGGCCACGAGTTCCGCTTCACGGAGGCGCTGGCCGGCGGTGCCGCCTGGGAGCGCTTCGGCGAGCACCTGCCGGCCGCCACGCTCGCGACCTGCGAGGCGGCGGATGCCGTCCTCAAGGGCCCCTTCGGCGGGCCACGCAGCGAGATCAACGACCCGAAGTGGCAGGGCGTGGAGCAGAACGCCATCCTGCCCCTGCGCAAGCACTTCGACCTCTACCTGAACCTGCGGCCCATCGTCGTGCCGGACGCGCTGCTCAGCCTCTCGCCCCTGAAGCCGGAGCA
>DATBWN010000056.1:0-7964 GCA_036514755.1 Dehalococcoidia bacterium
CTCGAAGGCGTAGCGGTGCTGCTCGTGATAGTCGATCAGACCAACGTATGGCGGTGAGGTGATAACGGCGTCGACTGCGGGAAAGTCAAGGTAGCGCGAGTCACCGCACAGGACGTGCACGTCAGCCTCTGTCCGAAGCGCCGAGAACTCGGAGATACGCCTTAGAGTGTCTAGCGAGTACCGCGTCAGAAACTTTAGAGCCGAGTCCGTCGGCCGGCAAGTCCTACTGTGCTTGTGGCAGTAGTACGGCTCGGTCTGAGGGCGCCTGGGAAAGTCGAGGTCGAAGTGAGTGGTGAGCCGAGCAGAGCGTGCGGCACGCGACAGGATCACGCGGAGCACGTCCTGGTTGCGGTACTCGGGAATGAGAGAGCGGTAGTAGAGCAGCTGGCCAAGGGCGCGAGGATGAAACCACTTCGTGAGGTACTCGTCTCCGCCGAAGAAGCCCTCAACGGCAAACATGCCGGGCCCGAAAGCGAGGTTGACCCGATTCACTATCTCCCGAAGCTCTCCTTCAAGGCTGTCGAGGTCGTAGGAGTCTGTCTTCACCCGTGACAAGAGGCAGTTGAACTCAGAGATGTCACTGCCAATGGCATCGATGCCCAACGAGTTGGCTTCGACTAAGGTCGTGCCGGAGCCGCAGAACGGGTCGAGAACCGTCCTCGGCTCGTACTTCCGCAGGAAAATCTCAACGAGTTGCGGGACGAACTTGCCCAGGTACGGGTGCAAGCGGTGAACGTGCTTTGTCCGCAGTCGCTCGGGCAGGTCGCGCTCGCGCCAGTTAAGGTTGAGAGAAGCGAGATCGGTTGCGGGCGTAACGGAGGCGAAGTCGGTGAAGGGCACCCCAGCATAGTCCGGGTTTCCGGTTATCCCCAGGCTTCGGCGGGTCAATACCTGAGTCAAGTGGAATGCTCCTCCGGAACTAACGTTCGCTTATCCTACACGGTACCGTGTGCTTGTCAAGCCCCCTCTTGCTACGGCCCCTACCCCACCGGCGGCGCCGGCTCCCAGGCGCGGCGACGCGGGCCCGCCGCCTCCCACTCCACCTCGTGGCGGTCGCGGGCCCAGGCCGGCGGCTCCAGGCCCAGCTTGTCCAGCTCCTGCGGCACCTCCATCGGGTAGCCGCCCGTGAAGCAGGCCATGCAGAAGCTCTCCTGCGGCTGGCCCACCGCCGCCACCAGCCCCTCCGGGCTCAGATAGCCCAGCGAGTCGGCGCCGATCTCGTCGCGGATCTGCTCCACCGTCTCCTTCGCCGCGATCAGCTCCCAGCGCCGCCCCATGTCGATGCCGAAGAAGCAGGGGTGCGTGATCGGCGGCGCCGTAACGCGCAGGTGCACCTCGCGCGCGCCAGCCTCGCGGATCATCTTCACCACGTGGCGCGTCGTCGTCGAGCGCACGATCGTGTCGTCGACGAGGACGACGCGCTGGCCCTGCAGCACCTCCCGCAGCGGGTTGTACTTCAGCCGCACGCCCCGGTCGCGGATGCGCTGGTCCGGCATGATGAACGTCCGGCCGACGTAGCGATTCTTCACCAGCGCCTCGGCGAAGGGGATGCCCGACTCGCGCGCGTAGCCCACGGCCGCCGTCGTCGCCGAGTCCGGCACGCCGACGACGATGTCGGCGTCCACGGGGTGCTCGCGCGCCAGCTGGGCGCCGAGCGCCATGCGCACCGGGTAGACGCGCTCGCCGCGCAGGTAGCTGTCCGGCCGCGCGAAGTAGATGTACTCGAAGATGCAGAACGCTTGCCGCTCCTCCTCGCGGAAGCGGTAGCTGTGGATGCCCTCGTGGTCGATAAGCACCGTCTCGCCCGGCTCCACGTCGCGGATGAACGTCGCGCCCAGGTGGTCGAAGGCGCAGGTCTCCGAGGCGAAGCAGAAGCCGCCGTCCAGCCGCGCCAGCGAGAGCGGCCGGATGCCCAGCGGGTCGCGCACGGCGATAACGCCGTCCTTGGTCAGGATCGTCAGGCAGAAGGCGCCGTGGGTGCGGCGCATGACGTACGCCATCCGCTCGCCCCAGTCGCGGCCCGGCGCCGTCGCGACGAGATGGGCGATGACCTCCGAGTCCGTCGACGTGGCGAACTCGCGCCCTTCCGCCTCCATCTCGGCCCGCAGCAGGTCGGCGTTGATGACGTTGCCGTTGTGGCCGAGGGCGATGAGCCCGTTGGGGCCGTCGACCTCGAAGGGCTGGGCGTTCTCCAGCCGGCTGGAGCCCGTCGTCGAGTAGCGCGTGTGGCCGATGGCGGCGAAGCCCTGAAGATGCAAAAGGTCTTCCTCCTGGAAGACCTGCGAGACGAGCCCCATGTTCTTGTGGAGCTTGATCGTTTTCCCGTCGGTTGTGGCTATGCCTGCGCTTTCCTGACCTCGATGCTGAAGAGCATAGAGGCCGAAAAAGGTCACCCGCGCGACATCCTCGTTGGGGGCGAAGACCCCGAAGATGCCGCAGGCCTCGTTGAGGCTGTCCAAACGCCTCGCTCCTGCAGGCTAGCCACCCCCTGCCTCGGCGGGGGACGCACAGAAATTCTAGCGACTGGGGCCCCGAACGGTCAAACGAGGTCGCCTCGAGGGCGCTTGTCCTGAGCCTGCCTGCCCTGAGCTTGTCGAAGGGTCGAAGGGCCCGCCCTGAGCCGCGTCGAAGGGTAGTAGCATTTCGTCATGCAGCGCCGCCTCGCCGCCGCCGCCCTGCTCGTGCTCGCCGTCGCGCTCCTCGCCTGCGGCGACGACGACTCCCCCGCGCCTGTGCCCGCCGGCGAAGGCCAGCCGCGGCCCTTCGCCATGGGCCTCAGCGCCCTGCCGGCCGAGCCGGGCGACCAGGCCTTCCGCGACGCCTTCGACCTCGCCGACGAGGCCGGCGAGGTCGTCCTCATCCAGCGGCCGCCTCCCTGGGCCGACTTCCTCCCCGGCGCGTCCATCTCCGAGCAGACGAAGCGCCTCACCCGCTTCGAGAAGGAGCTGGCGCGCGAGAACAACCTCCGGCTCTTCCTTGCCATCGACCCCACGGAGCCGGGCGACCGCGGCCGCCTCGTCAACCTGCCGGACGAGCTGCGCGGCCGCGACTTCAGCGACGCCGGCGTGCGCGCCGCCTTCATCGCCTACGCCAAGTACCTCGCCTTCAACTACAAGCCCGCCTACCTCGCCCTCGGCGTCGAGGTCGACATGTTCTACGTGCGGCGCGGCGACGGCGCCTTCCGCAACTTCGTCAGCCTCTACTTCGAGGCCTACGACGCCGCCAAGGCGGTCTCGCCGGACACCCTCGTCTTCCCCGTCTTCCAGTACGAGGACATGCTGGGCATCCTCAACACCGGCGAGGCGACGCTGCCCGCCTGGAGCCTGGTCAACCGCTTCGAGCCGAAGATCGACATGCTGGCCGTGACCTCGTTCCCCGGTTTCGTCTACACCAGCGCCAACTCCCTACCCCCCGACTACTACGAGCCGCTGCGGGGCCGCTCGCAGCGGCCCCTCGCCTTCGTTTCCGTCGGCTGGAGCTCAGCCGCAAGTCCTGACGGGTTGAGCAACGAGGCGCAGGGCGAGCAGCTGGTCTACCTCTCCAGCCTCCTCGCCGCCGCCGAGTCGCTGCAGGCGAGGCTCGTCGTCTGGTACCTGGGCCGTGACACCAGCGTCAGCCCCGCGACCGCCTTCGAGCCGCTCGCGACCATGGGTCTTTTCACCACCGAAGGCGAGCCCAAGGCCGCCTGGCTGATCTGGCGCCGCTACGCCGGCCGGCCGCCGCCGTCGCCCTGACCTGCTTTGTCGAAACCGGCCCGCCCTGTACGATCGCTGGCGTGGCCCCCCGGCTCGCGCTCCTTCTCGTCCTCGCGGCGCTCCTGCCGGCCGGCGGCGCCCGCGCCCTGCCTACCGGCAGGCAGCCCCTGGCGCCCGATACCGTAATCTCCGGCGGCGACCTGCCCCACGCGGTGCGCCTCGCTCCCGCGGACGAGGACGCCCTCTTCCGGCGCCTGGACGCGCCGCCGCGACTGGACGCGATGCCGGCGACCGCCGGCATCGCTTACACCGTCACCTCGTCGTACTGGGACGCTACACTGCGCGGCGAAGACCAGGACGGCCCGTCCGTCGCCGCCGAGGCCGTCTACTATCCACGGGGCGGCTACGTACGCGCCCGTCAGGACGGCGACGACGTCTGGCTGGTCCTCGACCTGCGCCAGCGGGCGATCCTCGACCGCTACATCCGGCTCGCGGCCGTCCTGCCGGAGCAGCCCGGCGTCTTCGACGTTCTCCGCGCCGCCGTCGCCGCCGGCGAGCCCATCGGCGTGCAGGTCGGGGCTGTGCCGCTGGACAATTCGCAGACGGCCTCATTCTGGGATGCGAGCCGAGACATCCCGCTGCGGCGAGACTTGATGCAGGAGCCGCCTGCGCCCCTGCCAGCCAGCGGGCCGCCGACAGTCTGGGTGACATTCACCCTCGCCGAGGGCCGGTCCGTGCAGCTGCTCTGGGTCAGCGTCACGGGCGTTCTGCTCGACCCCTACGGCGAGGTCTACACGGTGCCGAGGCGCTGGTTGGAGCCCGTCCTCGGCGCGATCGCCGTACCCGGCCCCGATTTCAACCTGGCGCCCTCGCAGATCGAGCAGCAGCAGGGCCGCGGCTCCGACCTCTGGTGGCCGATCCTCGTCGGCCTCGGCCTCGTGCTCCTCGGCGCTGCCTGGTGGCTCAGGAGACGCTCGATCGTCTCTTGAGGCGAAGCTGCAGGATTCATCCTGCAGGGTTGTTACGCCGCCTGTCCTCTGCCCTCTGCCCTTATGCCCTAGACCGGCGGCACCCTGGGCGGCGTCGGCGGCCCGCCCGGCCTACGGCGCCGGCGGCGCTCCACGACGCGCAGGCGCGCCTGCGCTCGCTCCAGCGCCGCCATCGCCCGCGCGACGTCCATCTCGCCTTCGCGCGTCGCCAGCTGCGCCGCCGCTCGCTGCCGCGCCTCCTCTACCCGCGCGAGGTCGATCTCGTCCGAGCGCTCCGCCGAGTCGGCCAGGACGATGACCTTGTCGTCCCGCACCTCGAGGAAGCCGCCGGAGAGCGCGACGTCGATCTCCTCGCCCGCCTTGCGGAACATCAGCGCCCCCGGCCGCAGCGCCGTCATCAGCGGCGCGTGGCTCGGCAGCACCGTCAGCTCCCCCTCGACGCCGGGCAGCGTCACCGAGTCGACGCCCTCCTCCTGGAAGACGACCCGCTCCGGCGTGATGATCTGCAGCGTTAGCGGCACTTCTTGTCCCTGCCGGTCCTCTGGTGGTTGAAACTAGGCCCTGGTGTCCGCCGCATCGCCAAGCTGCAACTCCAACTTCTTGTCCCCGCCGATCCTCTGGTGGTTGAAGCTAGGCCCTGGTGTCCGCCGCATCGCCAAGCTGCAACTCCAACTTCTTGTCTACTCCTGCTTCGCCAGCTGCTCCGCCTTCTCGACGGCGCCCTCGATGGATCCGACCATGTAGAAGGCCTGCTCCGTCAGGCCGTCGTGCTTGCCCTCCAGGATCTCCTTGCAGCCGCGCACCGTTTCCCGCACCGGCACGTACTGGCCCGGCGTGCCCGTGAACACCTCCGCTACGAACATCGGCTGCGTCAGGTAGCGTTGCAGGCGCCGCGCCCGCGCCACCGCCGTCTTGTCGTCGTCCGACAGCTCGTCGATGCCGAGGATGGCGATGATGTCCTGCAGGTCCTTGTAGCGCTGCAGCGTCTGCAGCACGCTCTGCGCCACGTCGTAGTGCTCCTGGCCGACGATGAGCGGGTCGAGCATGCGCGACGACGACGCCAGCGCGTCCATCGCCGGGAAGAGCGCCTGCTCGAAGATCGACCGGTCCAGCGTGACGCTGGCGTCCAGGTGGCCGAAGGTCGTCGCCACGCCCGGGTCGGTGTAGTCGTCCGCCGGCACGAAGATCGCCTGGAAGGACGTGATCGAGCCCTTGCGCGTCGTCGTGATCCGCTCCTCGAGTAGGCCGACCTCGGTCGCCAGCGTCGGCTGGTAGCCGACGGCGGAGGGCATGCGGCCCAGCAGCGCCGAGACCTCCATGCCGGCCAGCGTGTAGCGGTAGATGTTGTCGATGAAGAGCAGCACGTCCTGGCCCTCCACGTCGCGGAAGTACTCCGCCATCGTCAGGCCGCTAAGGCCGACGCGCAGGCGCACGCCCGGCGGCTCGTTCATCTGACCGAAGACCAGCACCGTCTTCTCGTACACCTCCGGCGACTCCAGCATCTCGACCCAGAGGTCGTTGCCCTCGCGGCTGCGCTCGCCGACGCCGGCAAAGACGGAGCGGCCGCCGTGCTCGCGGGCGATGTTGTTGATCAGCTCCTTGATGAGCACCGTCTTGCCGACGCCGGCGCCGCCGTAGAGGCCGACTTTGCCGCCGCGCGCCAGGGGGGCGATGAGGTCGATGATCTTGATCCCCGTCTCGAGGATCTGCGGCTGCGTCTCCTGCTCCTCGAAGGTCGGCGGCGGCCGGTGGATCGGCCAGCGCTCGTCAGCCTCGACGGCGCCGAGGTTGTCCAGCGGCCGGCCAAGCACGTCGAAGAGGCGTCCCAGCGTCTTCGGGCCCACCGGCACGGCGATCGGCTGGCCCGTGTCGACCACCGGCGCGCCGCGGCGCAGGCCGTCCGTGTCCGACATCGTCAGCGTGCGCACCCAGTTGTTCCCCAGGTGCTGCTGCACCTCCGCCACGACAGTCGTGCCGTTCTTGTCTATCTCGACGGCGTTGTAGATGGCCGGCAGCTGGTCGGGCGGGAACTCCACGTCCACCACCGTGCCGATGACCTGCACCACCGTGCCTTTAGTGCCCTCCGCCATTGCCTACCTCCCCGAAGTAACAGGTAACAAGTAACAGGTAACAAGAGATCAAGGCGTCGAGTAAAGGCTGCCTTCCTCTCGTACCGCTCCGGTGTGGTCCCAGTGCTCCCCGCTCATTGTCTTCAGCGCTCGCCAGAGGCCAAAGACCACTCTCCCAGTCTCGATCCGACTGGCATCGAGTGCGGCGATTACTTCCGGGGCTAGGAGGCTTTCGGCCTCCAAGAAGTGCAAGTAGTACTCGAGTTCCGAAAGGGACCCACGAGCGATGTCGATGAACCGCAAGAACTCCGCGCGCGTTCCCCGTCCGTGCCCCTCCGCGATGTTTGCTGGGACAGACACCGCGCAACGCAGGACTTGATCCGCCAGCCATCTCTGCTGGGGAGGCATGTCCTTGCAGGCCCGATAGACGGACGACGCCAACCGATCCGCCTTCTGCCATGCGATCAGGTCCCGAAATCCCCGCGCCGCGCTCTTCGATTCCACTTGTAACTTGTTACCTGTTACTTGTTACTCAGTTGTTCGAGAACCGGCGCCGCACCGGCCGCAGCGAAAGGTTGCGCCGCAGCGTGTCCGTCAGCGACGCCAGCTTCGTCTCCAGCTCCGCCAAGCGCTCCTCGACGCGGTTCGCCGTCCCGGCGTCCATCAGCCCCTCACCGCGCAGGAAGTCGAAGCAGTACGTCGCGACGATGAGGGCGTTGCGCGCCGCGTTCACGCCCAGGATGTACTCCGCCAGGTACTCGCTCTCGCGCCCCTCGATGATCGAGGCCGGCAGCAGCGCCGCCGTCTCCTTGACCACCTCGAGCACCCACTCCATCTCCGGCGCAAGCTTAGTCGCCTCGCACGTCTCCCTGAGCAGCGTCGAGACGCCCTCGACCTCGCGCCACTCGACGAGCCCCTCGAACTCTGACCAGGAAGTCATGGCTGGCACTGACCTCTCGTCCTACGCCTTCGCCATCGCTTCGACGCCGCCGGTGATGTCCAGGAGCTCCTTCGTGATCTGCTCCTGCCGCACCTTGTTGCGCAGCAGCGTCAGCGCGTCGATCATCTCCAGCGCCGCGTCCGTGGCGTTGCGCATCGCCACCATCTGCGCCGACTGGTAGCTCGCCGCCAGCTCCAGCGCGGCGCGGTAGACCTGGATCTCGACGTAGCGCGGCATCAGCGTCGAGAGCACCTGCGCCGCGCCCGGCTCG
>DATBWN010000057.1:0-2064 GCA_036514755.1 Dehalococcoidia bacterium
GGCTCGGCTCGCGCGAAGGCGCTCCGCCAGGGACTGCGCGTCTGGGCCGAGGTCGACCTCGACCGCGTCGAAGCGAACGTCCGCGCCCTGAAGCAGCGCGCCGGCGAGGCGCACCTCTTGGCCGTCGTCAAGGCGAACGCCTACGGCCACGGCGCCGTGCCCGTGGCGCGCGCGGCGCTGGCCGGCGGCGCCTGGGGCCTCGGCGTCATCAGCATCGAGGAGGGCGAGGAGCTGCGCCGCGCCGCCATCGATGCGCCGGTGCTCGTCCTCGGCAGCAGCGCGGCCGTCCTCGCCCGCCGTCTCGTGGCGAACGACCTGCGGGTCACCGTCGCGTCGCTGGCGCTGGGCGAGGCGCTCTCGTCCGCGGCGCGAGAGGCCGGCAACGAGGTCTTCGTCCACGTAAAGGTGGAGACGGGGCTGAACCGGTTCGGCGTGCTGCCTGACGAGGCGGTGGCGCTCGCCGAAGCCCTGCGCGACCTCCCGGGCGTCGTCGTCGAGGGCCTCGCGACGCACCTGGCCAGCGTCGACGAGGGCGACAAGAGCTTCACCTTCGAGCAGTACCGCGCCTTCCGCGCCTGCAGCGACCGGCTGCCCTGGGTGCCGCTGCACCACGTCTCCAGCACCGGCGCCGTCCTCGACCTGACGGAGCTGCGGCTCGCCCTGGTGCGCTGCGGCATCGGCGTTTACGGCTACTACCCCTCGGACGAAGTAAGCCGCAGCGTCGAGCTGCAGCCGGCGCTGGCGCTGCGCAGCCGCGTCGCGCGCGTGGCGACGCTGCAGGTGGGCGAGAGCGTCGGCTACGCGCGCGCCTGGCGCGCAGAGCGGCCCAGCCGCGTCGCCCTCGTCCTCGCCGGCTACGGCGACGGCGTGCGCCGCAGCCTCTCGAACCGCGGCGTCGCCCTCGTGCGCGGCCAGCGCGCCCCCTTCGCCGGCCGCGTCGCCATGGACATGCTCATGCTCGACGTGACGGACATCCCCGACGTCGCCGTGGACGACGAGGTGACGCTCATCGGCGCGCAGGGCGACGAGTCCGTCTACGCCGACGAGGTCGGCAGCCTGGCCGGTACGATCAGCTACGAGGTGCTGGCCGGGATCATGGCGCGCGTGCCGCGCCTCTTTCTGCGCGGCGGCCGCGTCGTCGCCTGCCAGGACCTCGCCGGCTACCGCGAGTCTCCTCTCTAAGCGGGCCGCGTGCTAGTATCGCGCCGATGAGCCGCGCTCTCTTCGCGCTGGGCTTCGCCCTCGCCGGCGCCGTCGCCGCGACGGGACGGGCCGAGGCCGCCATCCCGGACTGGGACCGCGACGAGGTGATGGTCGTCACGGGCCTCGTAGCCCTCGCGGTCGTCGTCGTCCTGTCGCTGGTCTACGCCGTGAAGTGGTACTTCGGCCTGGAGCAGGCGCCGCCGCCCCCGGAGCCAGACGAGCACGCTGGGCACCACTAACGTTCCTGTTGTCATTCTGAGCGAAGCGAAGAATCTGGGCCCAGCTAGAGACGTCGTTACAGCTGTGCCGAGACCCTTCGCTGCGCTCAGGGTGACAACGCGTCGAGCCCTTCGACGCTGATCGCGACGATCTTCCAGGCGCCGTCAACCTGGCGCCACGTGGCCGAGGCGCGGAAGTCGCGCAGCGACGTCTTGAACAGGACGACGAAGCGGTGCTCGCCGCCGATCTCTAAGTGCGACTCGATGGCGTAGCTCTGGGGCGTGGGCACCGTCGTCAGGCCGGCGCCGAGGGTCATGGAGTCGTTCAGCGCCTCGGGCGTCAGGTCCGCCATCGCGAGCATGTAGTCGCCGGCGAGGAGGGCGTCGCAGGCGCGCCGCATGGCGTCTGCGGCTGACTCAGGCACGGGGCGTATACGCAGTCGCTAACGAGGCGCCTCCACCTAAGCGTGGTTCGACAGGCTCACCATGAACGGAAGAGAAACCCGTTCGCCCTGAGCCTGTCGAAGGGTGACACCTTGATCCGCGCAACGACTCGCCGCCGGTGTCGGTGGGCATTCAGCGAGGCCAGTTCTTTGGCTGGCCGATCTTGAAGAAGCGGTGTCTGCCGACACGCACAACTGAG
>DATBWN010000058.1:0-2000 GCA_036514755.1 Dehalococcoidia bacterium
ACCGGCCGTCGTCGAGACGACGCCGCGCGGTGAGCGCGTCTACGACATCTACTCCATGCTCCTGAAGGAGCGGATCATCTTCCTCGGCACGCCGATCATGGACCAGGTGGCGAACAGCATCATCGCCCAGCTCCTGCACCTTGAGCGGGAGGATCCGGAGCGCGACATCTCCCTCTACATCAACTCGCCCGGCGGCGAGGTGCACGCCGGCCTTGCGATCTACGACGCGATGCGCCTCAACCGCTGCGACGTCGCCACCTACTGCGTCGGCCTCTGCGCCAGCATGGCGACGGTGCTCCTCAGCTCCGGCGCGCCCGGCAAGCGCTACGCCATGCCCAACTCCACCATCCACATGCACCAGGTCTCCGCCGGCGCCCGCGGCCAGGCGACGGACATCGAGATCGAGGCGCGGGAGACGCTGCGCCTGAACGAGCTTCTGCGCAACATCCTCGCCGAGAACACGGGCCAGGACCCGGAGCGCATCAAGCGCGACTTCGACCGCAACTTCTACATGGACGCCCAGCAGGCGAAAGAGTACGGCATGATCGATGAGATTCTGCTGAAGCAGACGAGCTAGGGTTCCGGAGGACAGATGGCAACCACCAAGGGTAGCCGCTTGCAGTACCAGTGCTCGTTCTGCGCCAAGAGCCAGGACCAGGTCAAGAAGCTCATCGCCGGCCCCGGCGCCGTCTACATCTGCGACGAGTGCGTCGAGCTGTGCCGCGAGATCATCGAGGAGGAGAGCGGGCCGGCGAAGGCGAAGACGAGCCAGAAGGTGCCGCCGCCCAAGGTCCTCTACGAGCAGCTGAGCGAGTACGTCATCGGCCAGGAGCAGGCAAAGAAGATCCTCTCCGTCGGCGTCTACAACCACTACAAGCGCATCAACTCCGGCAGCGCCACCGCCGGCGGCGACGTGGAGTTGGAGAAGAGCAACATCCTCCTCGTGGGGCCGACGGGCGTCGGCAAGACGCACCTCGCCAAGACGCTGGCGAAGATCCTCGACGTGCCCTTCACCATCGCCGACGCCACCGCCCTCACCGAGGCCGGCTACGTCGGCGAGGACGTCGAGAACATCCTCCTCCACCTCATCCAGGCGGCCGACCTGGACGTGAGCCGCGCCGAGCGCGGCATCGTCTACATCGACGAGATCGACAAGATCTCGCGCAAGAGCGACAACCCCTCGATCACGCGCGACGTCTCCGGCGAGGGCGTGCAGCAGGCGCTCCTGAAGATAATCGAGGGCACGGTGGCGAACGTGCCGCCCCAGGGCGGCCGCAAGCACCCGCACCAGGAGTTCATCCAGATCAACACCCAGAACATCCTCTTCGTCTGCGGCGGCGCCTTCGAGGGCATCGACCGGATGATCGAGAAGCGCCTGGGGCGCGACCGCCGCGCCATCGGCTTCAAGTCGAACCTCGACCGCAAGCAGGGCCAGGAGCGCGTCGACGAGCTGATGAAGCACGTCACGCACGACGACCTGCTGTCCTACGGACTGATACCGGAGTTCGTCGGCCGGCTGCCGCTGGTCGTCGGGCTGGAGTCGCTGAGCAAGGATCTCTTGATCCGCATCCTGACGGAGCCGAAAAACGCCGTGCTGCGGCAGTTCCAGCGCTTCTTCGCCCTCGACGGCGTCGAGCTCGTCTTCACGCAAGACGCGCTGGAGGCCATCGCCGACGAGGCGATCCGCCACAAGACCGGCGCCCGCGGCCTCCGCACCGTCCTCGAAGACACGCTGCTCGACGTCATGTACGAGGTGCCTTCGCGCAGCGACGTGCAGAAGTGCATCGTCAACGGCGACACGATCCACTCCCGCCGCCGGCCGCTCCTCGTGACGAGCAGCGGCCAGGAGATCGCCCAGGAGGACATGGAGGGCATCCAGCGGCTTCGCGGCGAGTCGGCGTAGCCAGTAACAAGTAACAGGCAACAAGTAACAAGGAAGGCCAGACTTAAGTCTGGCCTTCGGGCTTTTGCGCTAGAATGGCGGCTGCGATGGACGCGCC
>DATBWN010000059.1:0-3588 GCA_036514755.1 Dehalococcoidia bacterium
CCGGCGGCGTCCGCGTAGTGGCGCTGGATGCGCCAGAGGACGAGGACGAGAGCGGCCATGATCGCCATCGAGAGCCAGGCGCCGTCGAGGAACTTGGTGCCGCCGACGATCAGGGCGACGATGCCCGTGACGGCTGCGCCAACGCCGTTGATCGCCAACGACAGGCGCGAGCCGGCGCCGCCGGCGCGCCGCCAGTGGATGACCATGCCCGCCTGAGACAACGTGAAGGCCATGAACACGCCGAAGGCGTAGAGCGGGATGATCTTGTGCGTCTCCGCATCGAAAAGGAAGAGGACCGCTGCGGATGCGGCGCCGAGCACCAATATCCCGTTCGAGAAGGCGAGGCGCTCGCCGCGGAAGGCGAACTGCTTTGGTATGACCTCGTCGCGCGCCATGACGGAAGCGAGGGTCGGCAGGCCGGCGAAGGCTGTGTTCGCCGCGAGCACCAGGATCATCGCCGTCGCTACCTGCACAGCGTAGAAGAAGACGCTATCGCCGAAGACGGTCGAAGCGATCTGGGCGACCACCGTCTTCGTCTCCGAAGGCACTACATCCAGTTCCGTCGCGAGGAAAGTGGTGCCTATGAAGAAGGACGCAAGGATCGCCGCCATCCAGGCGAGCGTCGTCACGGCGTTTCTCGCCTCCGGCGGCTTGAAGGAGGGGACGCCGTCTGCTATCGCCTCGATGCCCGTGAGGGCCGCGGAGCCGGAAGCGAAGGCGCGGAGGACGAGAAAGAGGGTCACGGCTTGAGTGCCCTCCCCGATGGGGTCCGCCGGAGCCTCGGCCCTCAGGTCGGCCCCGAGGAGGAGTCGCACGACGCCAAAGAGGATCATGCCTCCGAAGGCGAGAATGAAGAGGTAGGGTGGGATGGCGAAGATGCTTCCTGATTCGCGGATCCCTCGCAGGTTCCCGAGGGTGAGCAGGGCGACGAAGCCGATGGCTATCTCGACGCGCAGGGCGTGAAGCTCCGGCAGGGCTGAGGTGATGGCCGCGACGCCGGCCGCCGTCGACACGGCGACCGTCAGGATGTAATCGACGAACAGGGCCGACCCGGTGAGGAGGCTCGCGGGCCGGCCGAGGTTTACCTTCGTCACCACGTAGGCACCGCCGCCGCCGGGGTAGGCCCGCACGAGCTGGCTGTATGACGTCGCTACCACGGCGGCCAGGACGGCGATGGCGACGGCTATCGGGATGGCGTCCGTCAGGGCGGCCGTGCCGGCGAGGATGAGGACGAGGAGGATCTCCTCCGTGGCGTAGGCGGAGGACGAGAGGTTGTCGGAGGAGAAGATGGCCAGCGCCTTGAGCTTGCTCAGGCGCTGGTGAGGGAGGGCGGCGGTGGCCAACGGCTCGCCGATGAGGGCGTGGCGGACGCCCGTCCAGAAGCGGCCCAGGGCCGTCGCGGCGCGCAGCACCTCCTCCGTCGCCGCGAACTCGCCGGCGCCGACGCGGCGCAGCTTTGGCCGGCGCGGCAGGCGCAGGAAGCGCGAGCCGGGCTTGCTGCCGCGCACCGTCTCGTGCAGGTCCGGCTCGGGGGTCATCGAGGCGCCGTCGCGGCGACGCGGCAGCCGGACGACGGCGCGCTCGTCCTGGGCCTGGCCACCGGGCGCTTCAGGGCGTGCGTCGGGCTCCCGCGTCTCCAATTCGGCTCAATTCCTTCTACAGATCATCATAAGCCGAATCAGGGCCTCAATCGAATCAGGCGAAAGCTGTGTCCATCGCGATGCGGCTGCGCATCTTCGTCCTTCGTAGAAGGACTCATCTGCTGCGCTTCTTTGAGAGGAGGAAATACTGAGGGGAGACCCCTCAGACTCCCCCCGCATGGGCTGCGCCCCCGCTACCCCTGCTTAGCTTCTCTGAGTTCCGCCGCACTGGACGTGCAAGGGCTCGGCCCGGCTTCTTGTTACTTGTTGCCTGTTACCTGTTACTATCGATTCAGGCATGTTCGACGCGCTCTCCGAGAAGCTCCAGCGCGCATTCAGTCGCCTCCAGAGCCACGGCACCGTAACGGAGAAGGACCTCGACGAGGCCCTGCGCGAGGTGCGCGTCGCGCTGCTAGAGGCCGACGTGAACTTCCGCGTCGTGCGCGAGCTCATCGGCGCGGTGCGCGAGCGCGCCCTGGGCGCGGACGTGCTGCGCTCTCTCACGGGGCCGCAGCAGGTCATCGCCATCGTCAACCAGGAGCTGACGAAGGTGCTGGGCGGCAGCCAGGCGAACCTGGCCGCGGCCCCGACGCCGTCGGGGCCCACCGTCATCCTCCTCCTCGGCCTCAAGGGCGCCGGCAAGACGACCTTCGCCGCGAAGCTGGCGCTGCACCTGCGCCGGCAGGGCGCCAAGCCCCTCCTCGTCGCCGCCGACCCCTACCGGGTCGCCGCCAGCGAGCAGCTGCAGGCCCTCGGCCGCCAGCACAACCTCGCCACCTTCGCCGGCGACCTCAGCGACCTCCGCCGCCTGTCGAAAGAGGCGCTCGCGGAGGCGCGGCGCGTCGGCGCGACCGCCCTCATCGTCGACTCCGCCGGCTACCTCCAACTGGACGAGGATGTCGTCGAAGAGCTGAAGGCGCTGGAGGGGAGCTTCGCGCCGCACGAGACGCTGCTGGTCGTCGACGCGATGACGGGCCAGGAGGCGGTGCACGTCGCCGAGGAGTTCGGCAAGGCGACGAAGGTCACGGGCTTCGTCCTGACGAAGCTGGACGGCGACGCCCGCGGCGGCGCCGCGCTTTCGATCCGCGCCATGACCGGCCTGCCGATCAAGTTCATCGGCACGGGCGAGCGGGCGGACGCGCTGGAGGCCTTCCACCCGGAGCGCTTCGCCTCCCGCATCCTGGGCATGGGCGACGTCCTGACGCTGGTCGAGCGGGCGCAGGAGCAGATCGGCGAGGAAGATGTCGTCGCGCTCGGCAGGCGGATGAAGACGAACCAGATGGATCTGAACGACTTTGTCAGCCAGCTGCAGCGCGTGCGCGGCATGGGACCCATCGGCGACCTGCTGGGCATGATCCCGGGCCTCGGCGGCATGAAGCGCCAGTTGCAGGCGACGCAGCTAGACGATACCTTTTTCAGGCGCGCCGAGGCCATCGTCTTCTCGATGACGCCGGAGGAGCGCCGCAACCCGGAGGTGATCAACGGCAGCCGACGCCGTCGCATCGCCGCCGGCAGCGGCACGACGCCGCAGGAAGTGAACCAGCTGCTCAAGCAGTGGAAGGAAGCGAAGAGGGTAATGCAGATGATGGCATCCGGCCGCACCGCCAGGATGCTGGGCATCCGCTAGGGTAGACTTAAACGGGCGTACAAGGGGCGGAGCCCCTTGACGGGGAGTATGAGGGGTGTCCCCTCATCGATTCTCCTTAAACAGAGGCGGAGCAGCGCAAAGCGATGCGCAGCCGCCGGACAGACGGAGTAACGACTTGCTCAAGATCAGGCTCGCGCGGGTAGGGAAGAAGAAGCAGCCGAGCTATCGCGTCGTCGTCGCCGACGCGCGGAAGGCGCGCGACGGCGCTTACGTCGAGATCGTCGGGCACTACAACCCTCGCACCGAGCCGACGACGTTCGAGGTCGACGCCGAGCGCGTGCGCGGCTGGCTCGCCAAGGG
>DATBWN010000060.1:0-4495 GCA_036514755.1 Dehalococcoidia bacterium
TGAGGTGCGGCAGCCCTATGCCGCGACGCTAGTCGCCTTCGCCGGAGCGCTGGCGCAGGAAGTCCTCGATGTCCTTGACGATGATCTCGGTGGCGGGCAGCTCCGCCGGGCCCTCGGCCGGCGCGCCCACCTCGGCGTCGAAGCGCTCCTCGAGGATGCGCACGTAATCGGAGACCTCGGTGTTCTTGGCGGTGGCGTCGTTGAGCTGGGCGTCGAAGGCGAGGGCGGCCCGCTGCATGCGGGAGAGCGGCACCTCCACCTCCAGCATCGCCATCAGCGACTTGAGGAGCGCCAGCGTGGCCGGCGGGTTCGGCGTCGCCTGGACGTAGTGGGGCACGTTGGCCCAGATGCTCGCCGACGGGATGTCCCGGTCTTGCAGGGCGACGTTCAGGACGCCGTGGATGCCTGTCGGGCCCTCGTAGCGGCGATTGCCGCGGCTCTGGATGCCGGCGCGCTCCAGCATGTCCGGGTCCGGCGCCGTGCCCGTGATGCGCGTCGGCCGCGTGTGGGGGTAGTCGGCGTTGAGGGCGTTGAGGCCGACGACGAGCTTCACCTGAAAGCGATCGATGACCTCCAGCATCGCCTCCGTGTAGGTCTTCCAGCGCAGGTGGGGCTCGATGCCTTTGAAGATGATGAGGTGGCGCTTCGGCGTCTCGTGGTAGTGAAAGGCGTTCTCCGGCCAGTCGATGCGGCGCACCTCGCCCTCGTAGCGGACGGTAGGGCGCAGCTGGGTGAAATCGAAGAACTCCTCGGCGTCGATCTCGGCCAGGCGGACGGCGCGCCAGCGCTCGGTGAGGTACTGGGCGGCGGCGGTGGCGGCGCTGCCGGCGTCTGACCAGCCGGCGAAGGCAACAATGAGGGTCGGCTCGTGCAGCTCCGGCGTCGCGAGGATGCGCAGGGGGGTCATGCCGGTGGCCTCCGATGGGTGGGGTTCATGGCCACGCCTCGATGATCGATTCTAGCACGGGCACTAGCGTGCCGGCGTCCTCGCGCGCTTCCTTGGCGAATACCGCCAGGCGAAGGTCGTGACCGGCCGGCGAACCGACCCCGCTTGTTCCTTGTTCCTGGTTGCCTGTTGCTTGGAATGGGTGGTGCCAAGGGCCGGAATCGAACCGGCGACCCCAGCTTTTTCAGAGCTGTGCTCTACCGACTGAGCTACCTTGGCGCAGGGACAGGGTCACTATAGTAAGCGGCGCGCGGGAGGTCAAACCGCCGAGCGGCGTCTCTCTAGCTTCGCATCCTGCGTCCTTCCCGAGGAAGGACTTGTCTGCTCCGCCTGTTCAAGAAGAGGCCTGGGGGACACCCCCAATCCCCCGGCAGGGATTCCATCCCTGCACCCTGCTTTGCCGACTCTTGGTCGCGCAGCCGCGGTACAGGGGGCGGAGCCCCCTGGCGGGGAGCGCGAGGCCTGTCCTGAGCCTGTCGAAGGAGGTGTCCCCTCGCACAAACCTTCAACCACACTCGCGGAGCAGCGCGAGGGCGATGCGAAGCCCCAGGAGGCAGGCGATGACGCGGCGCTTGGCAGCGAAGGCGGTCCGTCGTGCAGATTCGTTTCAGCCCTCTGTGCGGCAGCCAACGGCTCCCACGCCAGTGGGTCGTGATGCTTGACTCAAGTTGAGGCCGATCCTATGCTGCGAAGGCCGATGCGGGAGGGATCCGGATGACGCAGCCCCGGGCGGCCAGGCCGCGGCCCTCTGCCTCGACCGTTATTGCCGTTGCCCTCATCCTCATCCTCGCGGTCGTCACGGTCGTCAGCGCCGTCACCGTCTTCCAGCTCCCAGACCCGGTCACCGAGCAGGCCGACCGCACGAACCTCCTCTATCAGCCCGTGCTCGCCGTCTCCTTCCTCGTCTTCTTCGGCGTGACGGCGGGCATCATCTGGGCGATGTTTCGCTATCGGCGGCGCGGACCGGAGTTGCCGCCCCAGGTGCACGGCAGCGACAAGCTCGAGTTAGCCTGGACGGTCATCCCCATCGTCATCCTCGTCGCGCTGTTCATTCCGTCGGTCATCCTCGTCGTCGACCTGAAGTCGCCGCCGGCTGCCGACGAGGCTGACCTCGTCATCGACGTCGTCGGCCACCAGTGGTGGTGGGAGTTCGACTACCCCAACGGCGTCAAGGTGCAGGCGACGCCGCCGGACTACGAGAACCTGCAGCCGCCGGCGCTGGTGGTGCCGGCGGGCAAGACGGTCCTCCTGCGCGTGCGATCGACGGACGTGGTGCACAGCTTCTACGCGCCGAACACGCTCTACAAGATTCAGGCCGTCCCCGGCAACGTCAACAGCATGCACTTCAAGGTGAAGGCCGAGGACGTGGGCGTCTACTCCGGCCAGTGCTACCAGTTCTGCGGCCTGCGCCACTCCGACATGCGCTTCGTCTTGGATGCTCGCGCGCCGGACGACTACGACCGCTGGCTGAGCGAGACGAGCCGCGCCCAGGGCCTGCCCGACCCCAACGGGCTGGCGGAAGCCGCCGGGGGGAGCGACTAGGCGATGGCCGTGCAGGCGGCGACCCACGGGCCGACTCACGTCGAGGTGGGGATGAGCCGTGGCATGGCGGGCATGGTCCTGTTCATCGCCTCGGAGATCATGCTCTTCGGCGGGCTCTTCGCGGGCTACTTCTATATGCGTAACCAGGCGGACGCCTGGCCGCCGGAGGGCGTCCACGAGCTGGACGCCTTGGCGGGGGGCATCCTGACGGCGATCCTCGTGATCAGCGGCGTCATCGCCCACATGGGCGTCGTCGGCGCCAAGGGCGGCAACCACTCCCTCTTCATCCTCGGCATCGTCGGCGCCATCGCCCTCGGCACGATCTTCATCGCCGGCCAGGCGTACGAGTGGTTCAACCTCATGGACGAGGGGCTGACGGCGAAGTCGGGCGTCTACGGCAGCACCTTCTTCGTGATGACGGGATTCCACGGCGCCCACGTCATCGCCGGTTTGGCGATGCTCCTCGTCGTCTTCGTGCGCGCCTTGTCGCGCGACTTCACGCCGACGCGCCATCTCTTTGTCGACGCCAGCGTGCTCTACTGGCATTTCGTCGACGTGGTGTGGGTCTTCCTGTACGCGATCCTTTACGTGCTGGTGTAAGAGAGAACCCCAGAACGGGGGAGTGATGTCATGGCAACCGGGGCGATAGCAAGGCCAGCGCACGAGGCGGCGGCGTACCGCGGCCTCCTCGCCTGGCTGCTGACGACCGACCACAAGAAGATCGGCATCATGTACCTGATCTTCACCGTCCTCTTCTTCTTCACGGGCGGCGTGCTGGCGCTGCTGGTGCGCGCCCAGCTCGCCTGGTCAAACACGGGGCTGTTCTCGCAGCACGCGTACAACCAATTCTTCACCATGCACGCCTCGACGATGCTGTTCCTTTTCGTCATCCCAGTCGGCGCCGGCTTCGGCAACTTCTTCCTGCCCCTGATGATCGGCGCCAAGGACATGGCCTACCCGCGGATCAACGCCTTCGCCCTCTGGCTCATCCCGCTGGCGGGGTTGATCATGTTCAGCTCCTTCTTCGTCTCGGGCGGCAGCGCCGCGGCCGGCTGGACAGAGTACCCGCCCCTGACGGGGAAGACGTTCATGCCGGGTAAAGGGACCGACCTCTGGATCCTGGGCGTGCAGATCCTCGGCATCTCGTCCGTGGGCGGGGCGATCAACTTCCTCGTGACGACGATGACGATGCGGGCGCCGGGCATGACGCTCTCCCGCATGCCGATCTTCGTCTGGATGATCGTCGTAACGTCCGTCCTCGTGCTTTTCGCGACGCCGGTGCTGGCCGGCGTACTGACGATGCTCTTCACCGACCGCTACATCGGCACGAACTTCTTCGACCCGCGTGAAGGCGGCAACCCCATCCTCTGGCAGCAGCTGTTCTGGTTCTACTCGCACCCGGCGGTCTACATCATGATCCTGCCGGCCATGGGCATCATTTCGGAGGTGATACCCGTCTTTTCGCGCAAGCCGCTGTTCGGCTACCGGGCCGTGATCTACGCCGGCGCCGCCATCGGCGTGCTTGGCTTCACGGTCTGGATGCACCACATGTTCGCTACCGGCCTCAGCCTTCCGCTCACCATCTGGACGATGATCGCGACGATGATGATCGCCGTACCGTCCGGCGTGAAGATGTTCAACTGGCTCGGTACGATGTGGGGAGGCAGCATCAGCTTCAAGACGCCGATGCTATTCGCGATCGGCTTCCTCTTCCTCTTCCTCATCGGCGGCGTCGATGGCATGTTCAACGCCGTGGTCCCCATCGACTACGCGATCAACGACACCTACTGGGTGGTGTCCCACATCCATTACGTGCTCTTCGGCGGCTCGCTCTTCGGCGTCTTCGCCGGCATCTACTTCTGGTTCCCGAAGATGACGGGCCGGCTCCTGGACGAGGGCCTGGGCAAGGTCCACTTCTGGCTCATGCTCATCGGCATGAACCTATCCTTCATGCCGATGCACATCCTGGGACTGGACGGCATGCCGCGCCGAATCGCCACCTACCAG
>DATBWN010000061.1:0-9086 GCA_036514755.1 Dehalococcoidia bacterium
ATGCGGCTGATGGTGATCGTCTCCAGGCAGCCGGATGGGTCCTTCCGCTTCTCCTGGCGCGGCGGCTCGTAGTGCATCCCCCAAAGCATACCCTGCGGCAGCCGCGCGCCGAAGCGGGGCCGGGCGGGCCTGCCTGCTGACAGTCAGGGGTTAAGCGGCGCGGCGCAGGAAGCCGCAGATCGGGCAGCGGAAGCAGCCCTCGCCGCGGACGATGGGCCCGCCGCAGTCGGGACAGCGCGCCCCGCCGGGCCTGCGAATCAGCTGTCTCTGCGCCATTTCGACCTCCAGGAGCGCCCCGAGAAGGACGCTTGTTCTACTCCTGAAGGGATTATCAGGCGAACGGCTGTTCTAAGTCAAGCCTCTAGATGACGAAAGAAGAACAAAGTTTCGTTGACCATCGGCTAGTAGGGGAAGGCAGGCGTGGAGGTCCGTCATGGCGAGCGAAGCGAAGCCTGTCTTGGGCCTTGTCGAAGGGCAATCTCGTGAGTCACGTGGGACGAAGCTCGTGAGATCGCCGCGGGCTTCGCCCCCGCGATGATAAGGGCGTGGCGCTGGCGTTACTCCGCCAGCCAGGCCGCCAGCTGGCGCAGGCGCTCGAGAATCGTCTGCAGGCGCTCCGGGTCGGCGACCAGCAGGACGACGACGACGAGCAAGGCGAGACCGATCTCCGGCATGGCTTCAGCATATCACCCGCCGCGACCCGCGTTGCCAGCCCTTCCGTCGGCGACCTATGATCCCAGGACGATGCGCGCACTCCTGTTCCTGCTCCTCGCCGGCGCCCTGGCGACACTGCCCTTCCTCTTCCTGCGCCAGCCCTGGGCCGTGCGTCTCTGGCGGCGGGCGCGCCTGGTCGCCATCATCTACGCCGTCGTCATCCTCGTCTCCGCCATCGTCGCCCTCGTCCTGCGCTGGGACGACATCTACGGCTGAGCGTGCGCGTCCTCATCGCCCCGCAGGAGTTCAAGGGGACCCTCACGGCCGTCCAGGCGGCCGACGCCATCGCCGCTGGCCTCGCCGCCGCTTTCCCGGACTGGCAGCTCGACCGCCTGCCGATGGCCGACGGCGGCCCCGGCACCGTCGACGCCCTCCTGGCGGCGCTCGGCGGTGAGAGGCGCGCGGCGGCGGCTCACGACCCGCTCATGCGCCCCGTCGAGGCGGCCTGGGGGCTGCTGCCGGACCAGCGCGCCGTCGTCGAGTGCGCCGCCGCCTCCGGCCTCTGGCGCCTGCGTCCCGATGAGCTGGACCCGCTCGTCGCCACGACCTACGGCACCGGCGAGCTCGTCATCGCCGCCCTGGCGGCCGGCTGCCGCGAGCTCATCGTTGGCCTCGGCGGCAGCGCCACGAACGACGGCGGCGCCGGCCTCGCCCAGGCCCTCGGCTTCCGCCTCCTGGACTCGGAGGGGCACGACCTGCCGCCCGGCGGCGCCGCCTTGGCCCGGCTGGACCGCATCGACGCCGCCGGCGTGCACCCGGCACTGCGCGGCGTGCGCTGCCTGGGCGCCACGGACGTCACAAACCCCCTCTGCGGCGCCAACGGCGCCTCCGCCGTCTACGGGCCTCAGAAGGGCGCCGACGAAGCTGCCGTCGAGACGCTGGACCAGGCCTTGGCGCGCTTCGCCGCGGTGGTCAGGCGCGACCTCGGCGTCGACGTGCGCGACCGGCCCGGCGCCGGCGCTGCCGGCGGCCTCGGCGCCGGCCTCATCGCCTTTCTCGGCGCCGAGCTGCGCTCCGGCGCCCAGGTCGTCGCCGAGGCCGCCGGCCTCGAGGAGCGCGTCCGCGCCGCGGACGTCGTCGTCACCGGCGAGGGTCGGCTGGACGGTCAGACGGCCTTCGGCAAGGCGCCACTGTACGTCGCCCGCCTGGCGCGTGCCGCCACGCGGCCCGTAGTCTGCATCGCCGGCTCTCTCGGCCCGGGGCACGAGGGCACGCAGCCCCTCTTCGACGTCGTTGAGACCCTTAGCGACGGCCGCGCGCCTCTGCCGACGCCCTCTCAGGCGTCCGAGCAGCTGTCGGCGTCGGCCGGCCGCGCCCTGCTACGCCTGCTCTCGGGGAGAAGCGCCCTCGGGCGAGGAGGTTGAGCCCGCCTGTCGAAGAGCGGCCTGGCGCGCCTCCAGCTTCGACTGCGCCAGCGTTCGCTGCTCGCTGACCCAGACGAAACCCAGGAGCACGACGAAGATCGTCCCGACGGCGAAGGCGAGGATGCCGTCGCCAAACTCCGTCTCGCCGGCGAGGATGCCGTAGCCGACCGTCGCCGCCAGCGCCAGCTGGCCGGCGAAGGGCAGCCAGAGGAACGACTTGTGGCGCTCGGGCCGCCAGGCGATGAGCAGGTAAGCCGGCGTCAGCAGCAGCAGGTGGGCGCCGACCAGCCGCTGGCCGGCGTCGTCCGTCACGCCGGCGCCCAGGGCGCCGGCGCTGGCGCCGTGAAACGCGACGAGGACGATTCCCGCCAGGAAGCTCCACAAGGCGACGAGGAAGATGAGCACCCTGGTGAGCAGTCGGGTGCTGATGACCGCGTCCGGGAGCTGCGGGGCCGTCATCTCGGAGAGCCTCAGCTGGTCGTCTGTCTCGGCATGTTCGTCAGCAGGAGGACGAGGAGGGCGGCGGCGACAGCCAGCGGCAGCACCATGCCCTCGAAGTCGATGTCGCCCACGGCGGTGTGGTAGACGGCGAACAGCGCCGTTGCCCCCTGCTCGATGACGCCCAGCCAGAGCACGCCGCGGTGACGCAGCGGCCCGCGCGCGAAACCGTAAAGGTAGGCGACCAGCGGCACCAGCGCGGCGCCGCCGAAGGAGCCGCGCGCCGCCAGGAAGCCGCCGATCTCGCCGTCCGAGGGCTCGAAGAGCGGCCCGCCGAACGAGAGCTCGGCGGCGAGCGCCAGCGCGTCCCAGACGATGAGCAGCAGCAGGAGGAACTGCAGGCGCCGGTTCTGCGAGCCGGCATCGACGGCGCTCATTTCGCGGCAATTCTAGCACCTGCCTGCCGGCAGGCCTGCCTCCCGATGGGCAGCCAGCGCGTCCGACGTCTCAGCGCACCGAGCTGCCGCTCAGGTCGTCCTCCTCCAGCCCGAAGTAGTGGGCGATCTCGTGGTAGACGGTCTTGCGCACCTCGGCGGCCAGCGCCGGCTCGTCCGGGAAGTCGCGCAGCAGCGGCCCCCAGAAGAGCGTGATCTTGTCCGGCATCGACTCGCCGTGGGCGCCGCGCTGGGTCAGCGGGACGCCCTCGTAGAGGCCGTACAGCGTAGCGCCGCCCAGCTTCAGGCGGCGGCGCTGTCGCGGCGACGGCGCCCTGGCGACGACGAACTCGAGGTTGGCGAGGCGCTCCGCGTACTGCGGCGGCAGGTCGTCCAGGGCGGCCCGCAGCAGCCGTAAGACGCGGGCAGCCGGCCTCTGGTTCGGGGGCACGCCTGGGGGAGCTAGCGGACCGGTCGCGGCCAGATGGTCTGGAAGCCGACGCCCGTGATTGCGTTCCTGATCTCCTCCCGCTCCATGCGGAGGAGCTCGCGCAGGGCGTCCTCGGACTGGCGCACGGCGTCGGCGAAGCCGGCGTCGGCGATGCGGCTGACGATGGCTTCCCAGACGCCGGTGCTGCGCAGCGTGCTGACGTACTTCGGCCACCAGATGGCCGTCATCTTGTCCGGCAGGGGAAAGCGCGGCCGCAGGCGCTTCAGGTTGCGGAAACTCTCCTCCGAGGAGCCGGCGCGGTCGACCAGCTTCACCAGCGGGCCCTCCAGCTCGTTGCAGCGGTTGTCGATGAGCAGGCGCTTGTCCAGCAGGCCGAAGCGGAAGCGGACGACCTCCGCGCTGGCGATGGTGCGCAGGATATCGTCTAGGTTGAGGACGTAGTCGTTGTCCATCTCGCCGCAGCGAGTGTAACATGCGCCTGGCGGCGGGCGGGCCCGACGAGCGGACCGCGGCCAGCCCGATTAACCGTTCTGTAAGCGACCTGTGGACAACGACTTTCGTAAGTTGTAGTTTTTCGTCGAGTCGTCCTGAGCCCCTGAGCGAGGTTGAGTCGAAATGGCCGTCAGATAGGTGCGGGTCCTCCTCGTCAGCCCCTACGACCTGACGCACCCCGGCGGTGTTACGAGCCACGTCTTTGACCTGGCGCACGAGTTCCAGCGCCAGGGGCACGCGATAGCGGTCGCCGGGCCGGCCGGCGACGGCAGGCTGCCCCAGAACGGCTACACGCACCACCTTGGCCCCACGCTGCGCTTCCTCACCCCCGGCGACGCGGCGCGCGTCAACCTGAGCCCGCGCGTCCACACGGCCGTGCAGGCCCTCCTCGCGGAGAGCAGCTTCGACGTGTTCCACCTGCACGAGCCGTTCCTCGGCTTCATCGGCTCCAGCTTCCTGCGCTTGGGCCGCGGCGTGAAGGTCGGCACCTTCCACACCTGGCGGGAGGGGCCGCACCTGCCCTACATCGCCTTCTGGCCGCTGGTCAGGTACTGGAACCGCCGCCTGGACGGCCGGATCGCCGTCTCCGAGGCGGCGCGTCGCACGATCAGCGCCTACGTCCCCGGCGACTACCGCATAATCCCCAACGGCGTCGACTTCCAGCGCTTTGCCTGTCCCGTGGCGCCGCCCAAGCACCTCGCCGACGACGTGCCGACGCTGCTCTTCGTCGGCCGCATCGAGGCGCGGAAGGGCATCCCGTACCTTCTGCACGCCTTCAAGACGGTCAAGGAGCGCGTGCCAGTCGCCCGCCTCGTCATCGTCGGTGAGGGTGGCCTGCGCGCCGATTACACGCGCCTTGCGCGGCGCCTGGAGCTGCGCGACGTCTTCTTCGAAGGCTACGTGCCGCCGGAGGACCTGCCGCGCTACTACCAGCGCGGCGACGTCTTCTGCTCCCCCTCCACCGTGAACGAGAGCTTCGGCATCACGCTGCTGGAGGCGATGGCGGCCGGGACGCCGGCTATCGCCACCTCCGTCAACGGCCTCAACACGCTGGGCGAGGACGGCGTCACCGGCCTCATCGTCCCGCCCAAAGACGCGGAGGCGCTCGCCGCCGCGATGGAGCGGCTGCTGGAGGACCGCCCCCTGGCGGGCCGGCTCGCCGAGGCGGCGCAGGAGCGCGCCGGTGGCTTCGACTGGGCGAACGTCGCCCGCTCGCTTCTCGACTACTACGAAGAGCTCGGCGCCTGAGCCGCTGTGCCCGGGAGTCTGTCATGGACGCGGCGCAGGAGCAGCGCCAGGCCCAGCCCGCCGCTGGCGACGACGATGCCCAGCAGGCCGTCGACGAAGTAGTGGTTGCCCGTCGCCACCGTCGCCGTGAACATCGCTAGCGGCAGCAAGAGGACGACGCTGCGGCCGCGGCCGCCGGCCAGCGCCAGGTAAAGCGCGATTGCGATGAGGAAGTTCCAGCCCACGTGCATGCTCGGCACGGCCGCGAAGGGGTTCACGCCCGGGATGCTGCTGTAGCTGGGCGTCAGGCTGCGGCCCAGCGTGTCGATGAAGCCCATTCCCAGCAGGCGCGGCGGCGCCGTCGGCAGCGCCAGGTAGAAAGCCACGGCGATGAAGCCCGAGGCGAGGAAGGCGTTGCGCGCCAGCGTGTAGACGTGCGGCCGCCGGAAGAAGAGCCAGATCGCCGTCGGCAGGAGGAGCGGGAACAACCCGTAAAAGTAGATGATATTGAAAGCGCCGATGGCGATATCGTGAGGGAGAAAGAAGGCCTGAACCGCCAGCTCATCGAAGATGCCGAGGCTCTTCTCCAGTTCGACGACGCGGCGGCCGTTCTCGAAGGCGTCGACGACGCGGTCGGCGGCCAAGCCCCGCACCTGCGAGTAAACGAGGTAGCCGAGGCCGACGATGAGCACTTCCTGAAGGAGGCTCAGCTTCCAGGTGCGGCCTGTCTTGGCGACAAGCGCTTCTGCTGCGGTCTTCGTCTGTTCCATCAGGCGAAAGGGTCGATCAAACACGTGGCCGAGCAACTCATATTATACCAGCGCCTCGCAACTCTTCGAAGCTCCCTGCTAGCGGAACATGTCCTTTTCTGCCTCGCGGAGGATGTCCCGAGCGGAGCCCTCGCCGCGTGGCACCGCGTAGCCGCGGATCAGCGCCGCCGGCACCCGGTTCAGCTTCCCCGTCACCAGCTCGGCGGCCGAGGCCAGCTCGTCCGCCACGCAGATCCAGGTGGCGCGCAGCTCCCGCCCCTGCGTATCGACCTTCCCGACGTAGTCGATGATGGGCAGCATCCCGGCGACGCCGATGGCGACCTCTGTGAAGCCGCTGCGCCACGGTCGCCCGAAGGTGTCTGAGACGATGACGGCCACGTCGGCACCGGCGAGGCGGCGCAGGCCGTCGCGGATGCGCCGCGCCGAGGCGTCCGGGTCCAGGGGCAGCAGCACCAGACGACCATCCGGCGCGTTGGAGGCGTCGACGCCGGCGTTGGCGCAGACGAAGCCGTGCCGCGTCTCGCAGATGATGACGCCGCGGTCCATGCGCACGATGCGCTTCGACTCGCGCAGCACGACCTCGACGTGACGGGGGTCCTTCTCCCAGCTCGTCGCCAGCTCCACAGCCAGCGGCGAAGGCTCCACGTCATTCAGGTCGACGAGGCGTCCCTCCGCCTTCGACACCGCCTTCTGCGTCACGACAATGACGTCGCCGTCCTCGAAGGCGAGGCCCTGGCGCTCCGCCGCGGCGTGGATGAGCGCGGCCAGGTCGTCGCCGGCCCGAACCTCCGGCATGCCCTCGACGGCAGTAATCGTTACGGGCATCGGCCTAGATCCCCAGGATGCGGACGTGCGTCTCCGCCCGGTAGATGCGGTTGATGCTCACCAGCAGCGCCGTTATGCCCTCGACGTGGTGGCTGTTGGCCAGCGGGCCGCCGTTGACGCCGCGGATGCCCGGGATCAGCGCCACCAGCTCCATCACCTCGCGCAGGGCCGCCGGATGGTCGCTGCAGACGATGACGTCGCCGTCGAGGTCGTGGTCGAGGTCGGTGAGCTTTTGAGCGCTCAGGTTCTGGAAGGCGCCGACGACGCGCGCCCGCGGCAGGTAGAGCTGCGTGTCTGCCGCCGCCGAGCCGGCCTCCGTCGGCAGCATGGTCGGCCGGCCGCCGGTGAACGCCAGCGGCACCACCGTCGAGACCACGGTCCGGTCGCCGATCGCCGGCTCCAGCGCCGTGAGCGTCTCCGGCAGCGCCGCGAACGGCGTCGTGACGATGATGACCTCGCCCGACCGCACGGCATCGGCGTTGGTGCCGCCGTGCACGCTGCCGCCGGCGGCGGCGGCCACCTCCTCCGCCGCCTGCTGGCCGCGCTCCGCCGCCCGCGAGCCGATGAAGACCGCCAGGCCCGCCTTGGCGAGGCGCGCCGCCAGGCCCTTGCCCTCCGGGCCCGTCCCGCCGATGAATCCAACCGTCTGCGCCAAAGTGCTCGCTCCTCCAGCCTGCTCTAGAATAGACCAGCCAAAGATTAGGCGGCGGGGAGCGCGTGAGCAACGAGCCTCATCTCGTCATTCAGGGCGTGGACATGGTCTACCAGGCCGGTCAGCGCTCGTTGACGGCCCTCGCCGGCATCGACCTCGTTGTCCGGCGGGGCGAGTTCGTCTCCGTCATCGGCCCCAGCGGCTGCGGCAAGTCGACGCTGCTGCGCATCGTCGGCGGCCTGCAGGCGCCGACGCGCGGCCGCGTCGAGATCGACGGCGGCCCGTCGCGCGAGGCGCAGCGCCGCAAGCAGATCGGCTTCGTCTTCCAGGACGCGTCCCTCCTGCCCTGGCGCAGCGTCATCGAGAACGTCCGTCTGCCCCTGGAGGTGAACCGACAGCCCAGGCCCCGCTCATCCTTCGACCCTTCGGCACCGCTCAGGGCAGGGACCCTCAGAGCCCGTCCTGAGCGTAGCGAAGGGATGAGCGGAAATGAATCCGCTCGTGGTGAGGCTCTCGAACCACGAACGGCATCTGTCAGCGACCCCGAGCGCCTCGTCGACCTCGTCGGCCTCGGCGCCTTCACGGGCTACTACCCCCACCAGCTCTCCGGCGGCATGCAGCAGCGCGTCGCCATCGCCCGCTCGCTGGTCACGGCGCCGACGCTGCTGCTGATGGACGAGCCCTTCGGCGCCCTGGACGAGATCACGCGCTCCGCCATGCGCTTCGAGCTGCTGCGCGTCTGGCGCGCCCAGGCCGCCGGCGCCTGCACGGTCCTCTTCGTCACCCACAGCATCGCCGAGGCCGTCCTCCTCGCCGATCGCGTCGTCGTCCTCTCGCCCCAGCCCGGGCGCGTCGTCGCCGACCTGTCAGTCGACCTGCCGCGGCCGCGGCCGGAGGGCATCGAGTTCTCCCCCGCCTTCCTCGAGTACACGCGTCGCCTGCGTGACGCGCTGCGCGAAGGGGTCCCCCCTGAGCTTGCCGAAGGGAGCCTCGTGTGACGCTGCCCGTCGCCCGCGAACGCGAAGTCGCCCTCGGCGAGGCGCCCGCGCCGGCGCGGCCGGCTCGCCGCTGGTCCTGGGCGCACGAGCTGGCCGTCAGCGTCGTGCCGGCCGCAGTTGCCGTCTCGCTCGCCCTCGTCGCTTGGGAGGCCTGGATCGAGCTGCGCGACGTCAAGCCCTACCTGATGCCGGCGCCGTCTCGCGTCGCCGAGCGCCTGGCGGCGGACCCCCTCTTCTTCGCCGAGGAGGCGCTGCACACGCTGGAGGGGGCGCTCCTTGGCTTCGTCGTCGGCGCCGGCGTCGCCTTCCTCCTCGCCACGCTGATGGCGCAGGCGCGCTTCATCGAGCGCTCCCTCTTCCCGCTCGCCATCCTCGTCAAGGTGACGCCCATCGTCGCCATCGGGCCGCTGCTGACCATCTGGTTCGGCTTCGGCCTCCTGCCGAAGGTCTTCATCGCCGCCCTCATCGTCTTCTTCCCGATCATGGTCAACGCCCTCGTCGGCTTCCGCTCCGTCAACCCCAACGCCCTCGCCCTGCTCGAGTCGCTGGCCGCCAGCCGCGTCGAGGTCTTCCTCAAGCTGCGCCTGCCGTCCTCCCTGCCCTTCGTCTTCGCCGCCTTCCGCGTCGCCGTGCCCATGAGCGTCATCGGCGCCGTCGTCGCCGAGTGGTTCAGCGGCGACAGCGGCCTCGGCCGCGTCATCTACATCGCCAACAACAACCT
>DATBWN010000062.1:0-6704 GCA_036514755.1 Dehalococcoidia bacterium
AGGAGGTCGACCTCGCGGAAGAGCTCACGCAGCGTCGCCCTGAGCTCGGCCTGGCAGCGGCGGGCGCGGGCGTAGTCGGCGCCGCTGACCTGCGCCCCGCTGCGCAGGCGCGTCAGCACCGCCTCGCCGATGCCGGCGGCGCCCTCGCGCAGGTGGGGCTCGTGGTAGGCGGTGGCGTCGGCGACGAGCATCGTCAGCGCCCAGGCCTGCGCATCCTCCACGCCGGCGATGACCACGTCGCGGACGCTGGCACCGAGCGTCCCCAGCGCGTCAGCCGCATCGCGGACGGCGGCGGCTACGTCCGGCTCGACAGCGTCGGTATCGAAGAAGTAGTTCGTCACGAGGCCGACGCGCAGGCGCTGTCCTGAGCTTGTCGAAGGGCCGTCGAGGCGTTCACCCCGCGCCGGCGTGTAGTCAGGCACCGGCGCGTCGACGCTGGCCGGGTCCAGCGGGTCGAAGCCGGCGATGGCCTGGAGGATGAGGGCGCAGTCGGCGGCCGAGCGCGCCATCGGCCCGGCGGTGTCGAGCGACCAGGAGAGCGGCAGGACGCCGCGCAGGCTGACGCGGCCGTAGGTGGTCTTGAGGCCGGTTATGCCGCAGAGCGAGGCCGGTATGCGGATGGAGCCGGCCGTATCGCTGCCCAGCGAGCCGAAGCAGAGGCCGGCCGCGAGCGCGGCGCCGGAGCCGCCGCTGGAGCCGCCGGTGATGCGCGCGAGGTCCCAGGGGTTGTGGCAGGTGGGAAAGTAGCTGTTGACGTTCGTGCCGCCGAAGGCCCACTCGTGCAGGTTCAGCTTGCCGAGCATCACGGCGCCCGCTTCCTTCAGGCGGGTCACGACGAAGGCGTCGGCGGCGGGCACGTAGCTCTCGCGCAGCTTCGAGGCGGCGGTCGTACGCACGCCCGCGGTCTCGTAGAGGTCTTTGAGGGCGAAGGGGATGCCGTGCAGCGGCCCGCGATTCTTGCCCGCGGCGATGTCCGCGGTCGCCGCCTTCGCCTCGGCGAGCGCCGTCTCGAAGGTCGGCGTGATGTAGGCTCTGAGCTTTGCGTCCAGCGCCTCGGCCCGCGCGATGCACGCCTCTGTCAGCTCGACGGGCGACACCTCTCGCGCGGCCACGAGTCGCGCCGCCTCGCTGAGCGAGAGGTTCGTGAGGCTGTCGGCCGGCATGCTCTCCTCCTCTGGCTGGTCGCAGCGATTTTAACTCAGAAGGCCAGGCTTAAGCCTGGCCTTCGGGCGTTCATGCTTCGGGCGTGCTGCGCGGCGCGCTAGTGGCCTAGTGGGCGCCGGCGGCGGCCGGGACGGGCGGTTCAGCGGCGCGCGGCGGCAGGAAGATCTCCTGCACGAGGTCGACGAAGGCCTGGGCGACGGGGCCCAGCGGCCGGCTGCGACGGCTGATGAGAGCGATCTGGCGCGTCGGGTTCGCCATGCCCGTGATGGCGATGGCGCGCAGCTCGCCCGACGCCAGCTCCCGCTCGATGGCGATGCGAGGCAAGAGGGCGATGCCCAACCCCTCCTCCACCATCTTCTTCGTCGCCTCCATGGAGTCGAGCTCCATCTGCGTCCGCGGCACGACGCCGTGCTGGCGGAACAGCCCCTGCGCCAGCGAGTAGTAGCTGGAGTTGCGGTCGAAGAAGATGAAGGGGTGGTCGCCCAGCTGCTCGACGGTCACGGAGCCCTGCCCCGCCAGCTCATCGTCGGCGTTGGCGACGAGCACCAGCTCGTCCTCTACGAGGCCCTTCGTCTCGATGTCATGGTGGTAGACGGTACGTACGAGGCCGACCTGCGCCTCGTCCGCCAGCAGCATCGCCAGCACCTGCTCCGAGCGCCCCGTGCGCACGGAAACCTCTACGCGCGGGAAACGGGCGCGGAAGGTCTTCAGCACGCCGGGCAGGATGTAGGTGCTCACCGTCGTCGCTGAGGCGAGGATGAGGGAGCCGGACTGGAGGTTGCGCAGCGAGTCGATGGCGTCGCGGCCGGCCGCCAGGGCCTGGAGGACACGCTCGGCGTGGGGCAGGAAGCAGGCGCCGACCTCGGTCAGGCGGACGCCGCGCCCCGAGCGCTCGAAGAGGCGCTCGCCCAGGTCGCGCTCCAGGGCCTGGATGCGGGCGGTGACGGAAGGCTGGGTTAAGAAGAGGGCTTCGGCGGCGCGACTGAAGCTGCGCTGGTTTGCCACCTGGACGAAGGCCTCGATTTGACCAAGATCCAAAGCGAATTCCTCCTATAGGAGCCGGCTATTCATTCTACCAGTTCGCTTTGTCCGGCGAGTCGGCGTCAGGAGTCGGCGGCGCGGACTCCCGGCTTGCTCACCGTGATCGCACCGCTGCGGAGAATCGCGGCCTGGCAGGCGAGGCGCAGGGACAGCGCCAATACCGCCTCGCCTCGCTCGGCGACCAGCGTCTTGCGCTCGCTGCGGCTCATCCCCGCCAGCAGCTCGCTGCCGCTGATCACCTCGCTGAGGCAGGTGGTGCAGATGCCCTGCCCGCTGCAAGTCGTCGGCCAGTAGTAGCCGTGCGCCTGAGCAGCGCCCATTATCGTCTCGCCCGCCGTCGCCTCGAACTCGATTTTGGCCGGCAAGACGGTGACTTTCGCCATAGGCAGATTCTAGCACAGGCGGCCGGTGAGATTTCCCCTGCCTATCGCTCCGCCGCTGCACCTGTCTCGCCACCATTGACCGACGTTACCCCCTAAGATACAAAGTAGGACAACGCAAGAATGGCGAAATTTCCCAAGGTCGTCGTAACCGGCGTGGGCATGGTCACGCCCCTCGCCCTGGACGCACCGTCCAGCTGGAAGGCGCTGCTTGCCGGCGTCTCCGGCACGGGCCGCATCAGCCACTTCGACCCGGAGGCGTTCGAGGTGCAGGTCGCCGCCGAGGTGAAGGGCTTCGTGGCGGAGGACCTCATGGACCGGCGCACGGCGCGACGCTCCGGCCGCCACACCCACATGGCCGTCGTCGCCGCCAACGAGGCCGTCGCCTCCGCCAACCTGACGATCGACGACGCCAACCGCGATGCCATCGGCGTGCTCGTCGCCAGCAGCGGCATGCTCTTCGCCATCGGCGAGCAGGAGCTGGTCATCGAGGCGCGCGGCCCCAGCCGCGTCGACCCGCTCACCGTGCCGCGCGTCGGCCAGTACAGCGCTGCCGTGCGCGTCGGCCGCCTGCTTGAGGTGAGGGGCCCCAACTCCAGCGTCAACAGCGCCTGCGCTTCCGGCGGCGACGCTCTTGGCCAGGCGCTGAACCTCATCCGCCTCGGCTACGCCGAATGCATGCTCGCCGGCGGCAGCGAGGCGATGATCAGCCGCGTGCCCATCGCCTCTTTGGGCGGGCTCGGCGCCCTGACGAAGTCCTGGAACCACGCGCCGGAGAAGGCCTCACGCCCCTTCGACGCCAAGCGCAGCGGCTTCGTCCTCGGCGAAGGCGCCGCCGTCCTCGTCCTGGAGGCGGAGGAGTTCGCCCGCCGGCGCGGCGCGCCGATCCTCTGCGAGCTGGCCGGCGCCGCCTGGTCCTTCGACGCCACGGACGACACGGCGCCAGACGTCGACGGGCAGGCGCTGTGCATGACCCGCGCCCTCGAAAACGCCGGCCTGACGATGGACGACGTCGACTACGTCAACGCCCACGGCACCTCCACGGAGCTGAACGACAAGACGGAGACGGCGGCGATAAAGAAGGTCTTCGGCGAGCGCGCGTACGGCATCGCCATCAGCTCCACGAAGTCGATGACCGGCCACCTGGCGGCGGCCGCCGGCGCCGTGGAGGGCGCGGTTTCCGTCTTCACCCTGCGCGATCAGGTCATCGCGCCGACGATAAACTACGAGTACCCGGATCCGGCGTGCGACCTGGACTACGTGCCCAACGTCGCGCGGCGGGCGAAGGTGGACGTCGTCCTCTCGAACGCGTTCGGGCTGGGCGGTCAGAACAGCTGCCTGGTGTTCAGGCGCTACAGGTAAGGTTAGCGAATGACTTACATCGAGTGGTTCCACGAAGGGAAGCTGCCGCGGGAGCGGGTAGGGGGAAAGGGAGCCTCCCTCTCCGAGCTCGCCGGCGCCGGGTTCCCGGTGCCCGGGGGCTTCTGCGTCAACGCCGAGGGCTACCGCCGCTTCGTCGCGACGGGAGGCATCGACGAGCGGCTGGAGCAAGCGCTTGCCGGCGCTCACCTCGAGACGTTCGAGGGCGTTCAGGCCGCCTCCCACCACGTCGCCTCCTTGCTTGAGGACGCGCAGCTGCCGGACGACCTGCGGGAGGAGATCGGCGAGGCGTACGACTCCCTGACGGCGATGACCGGCCTCGCCTGCGCCGTGCGCTCCTCTGCCATCTCCGAGGACGGCGCCAGCGCCTCCTTTGCCGGCCTCTATGAGTCCTACCTCAACGTGCGCGGCGTCACCGATGTCCTGACGGCGGTGCGCCGCTGCTACGCCTCCCTCTGGTCGGAGCGGGCCATCCGCTACCGCGCCCGCGGCGGCGCCGTGGGCGCCCACGACGAGGCGATGGGCGTTGTCATCATGGGCCTGGTGCCGTCCGACGTCTCCGGCATCGCTTTTACGGCTCACCCGGTCACGGGCGCCCGCGACCTCGTCGTCATCAACTCCAGCTGGGGCCTGGGCGAGGCCGTCGTCTCCGGCCGCGTCACGCCCGACTTCTTCGTCATCGACAAGAACTCGTTCGCCGTGCTGGAGCGCGACATCTTCACGAAGGAGCTGGCCATCTACAGCCATCCGGACGGCGGCGGCACCATCGAGCGTCAGATCCCGGCGGACAAGCGCTCCGTCGCCTCACTGAGCGATGAGCAGGCGCAGGAAGTGGCGCGCCTCGCCGCCCGCGTGGAGGCGCAGTACGGGCGCCCCCAGGACGTCGAGTGGGGCCTCGCGAACCACCAGCTCTTCCTCCTCCAGTCGCGGCCGATAACGACGCTGGAGTGACCTGACCCCAGCCAGCGCCCCGGCCGATAATCTCAGTGAATGGAGAAGCTACTCTTCTTCCTCGCCGGGCTGCCGGCTGCCTTCCTGGCCGAGAGGCTGATCCTTCGCTTCACCAGGCTGGCCGAAGACCTCGACGATGAGGAGGACGGTGGCCGGCCGCAGCGACGCCTCCCCTGGCAGGACGGCCCCTGGCCGGCGCGCCTGCGCTGGGCGGTCGTCATCCCCATCCCCGGCTTCATGGCCGTCGCTGCCTCCCGCTTCGACCTGCTGCAGGCGGCGGGCGTCTCCTTGCTGGTCGCAGCCTTGCTCATCTGCACCGCCACCGACCTGCTGCGCTACCGCGTACCGAACGCCGTGACCTACCCGGGCGTCCTGCTTGCTCTCACCGCCGCGCTGGTCATGCCGGACGCGAACCTGCCGAGCGCCGTCCTCGCCGCGTTCATCGGCGGCGCCCTGTTTCTTCTGCTCTCGGTGCTGACGCGGGGCGGCCTCGGCCTCGGCGACGTGAAGCTTGCCGTGCTCATCGGCGCCGCCCTCGGCCTGCCCGCCGCCTACCAGGCGATGGTGCTGGGCGTCGTCGCCGGCGGCGTCGTCATCCTCGTCCTCTTCCTGGCCGGCGTCGTCGGCCGGCGGCAGGCCGTGCCCTACGCGCCGTTTCTGGCGCTGGCCGCGGTCATCGTCGTGCTGACGCAGGGCGCCGCCTTCGCGCCGCTGTAGCTGGCACAGGGCACAACGTTCAGCGCTTGCCTATGCTCTGTGCGTTATGCCTTTATGCCCTAAAATGGCCACGTGATCCGGAACGAGCCGCGCCTCGCCGTCCACTGCCAGTACCTGAAGCGCACCATCGAGCCGGGGCGCCTGGACCCCATCGTCGTCCTCTGCCAGCACCCGGTGCGTGAGGGCAAGGAGTGCGTCGGGCCCTTCCTGGAGGACCTGACGACGACCTGCGGCCTCTGGGAGCCGCACCCGCAGTCGCACCTCATCCCGCTGCCCCAGCCGGAGCGCTGGCAGCGCCGCCGCCGGCGCGAAGGCTTCGACTACCGCAGCGACTGGCGCTAGACGTGGAATCAGCCCCCGAGACGAAGCCCCCCAGCCGCGGCATCGAGGTCAAGCTCCTCGACCACACCTCCGACCCCATACGCTCCCTCTACCTCGCCTACCGCACCGCCTACTCGTCGCTGACGCCGATGCAGATCGAGCGCCGGATCAAGGACGAGCGCATTACGCGCGAGCAGATGGCGGACTTCGTCGAGAAGCGGCTGCAAACCGGCCACGCCTCGCCGCTGGAGCAGGTCTGGTTCGAGTTCGGCATCGCCGGCGTGACGCGCGCCTTCAGCCACCAGTTCGTCCGCCACCGCATGGGCATCAGCTTCGAGCAGCAGAGCCAGCGCTACGTCACCTTCAAGGGCGGCGAGTTCCCCTACACGGTGCCGGAGTCGGTCAAGCGCGCCGGCCTGGACGCCGAGCTGGCAGCAGAGTTCGACCGCGTCGCCGCGCTCTACGACCGCCTGGTGCAGGCCGGCGTGCCGGCCGAGGACGCCCGCTTCGTCCTGCCCAACGCCGCGAACACGAACTTCAAGATAACGGTCAACTTCCAGGAGCTGCTGCACATCGCCGACCTGCGCCTCTGCACGCGCGCCCAGTGGGAGTTCCGCAAGGTCGTGGCAATGATGCGGGCGGAGATCATGCGCAAGTTCCCGGAGCTGGGCCGCTACCTGCAACCGAAGTGCGGCGAGCACCGCCAGGGCTACTGCGACGAGGCCTACGAGGACTGGACGCGCTGCCCTA
>DATBWN010000063.1:0-38142 GCA_036514755.1 Dehalococcoidia bacterium
CGTGAGCCTCAGCCGGAGAAGGATCGAAGGCCAGACTTAAGTCTGGCCTTCCCACTTATCGCATCGCTTCAAGCCGGCCGCCACCGGGTTGCCGCGGGCGGCGCGCGCGGTTATGATCACTTCTTGGCGGGGAGAGGAGCAGGCTTCTGCTGCGACCCGCCGTACTCCTGAGACCCCTTCTGCTCTACTTCGTCCTCGTCATCATCTTCGCCGTCGCGTTCTCCGTCGCCTGCGGCGGCGGCGGGCCGGAGGCGACGCCGACCGAGCCGGCGCCGCCGGCGGACGCCGCGGCCATCCGAGAGGTCGATTTCTCGCGCGTTGCCGAGGTCCAGTCGCTGCTGGGTCGGCTGGGCAGCGGTAGCCTGGACGCCGCCGCGGCGGTCTACGCGGACCTCAGCGGCGACCGGCGCGAGGAGGCGATCCTGCCCATCAGCTCCGGCGGCACGTTGGGCAACCTGGCCTACCTTGTGTTCACCCTGCGCGACTCGGCGCCGACGCTCGTCCTCTCGCGCACCGTCGACCGCGCAACCGCGGGCGGCCTGCGCATGGCGGTGGAGGATGACAAGCTAGTGGAGACGGCGGGCGAGTTCGGGCCGGAGGACCCGCTCTGCTGCCCGAGCCTGCTGCGTAAGACGACCTTTCGCTGGGATGGCACGCGGCTCCAGGTGGAGCGAGAGGAGAAGGTGCCGAACCCCGGCGCCCAGGACAAGGACTGAGCTGACCGTGAGCGGTGTGCCTCATCCAGGCGCGCCGATTTATAATCGTTGAGGCAGAGACGTCCTCGAGGGCGATTAGCTCAGCTGGTCAGAGCGTCTGTTTTACACACAGAAGGTCGCAGGTTCGAGCCCTGCATCGCCCACCAAGACCTAGATTCGATTTGAGGCAAAGGGAAGGCCTTCGGTAGCGTCCTGAGGGCCATTTGACGCCAACGCTGACGCCAACCCGCGCAGAATCAGGCCCTGAGCAACGTCTCCATGGCTTCGACGGCCTGTCGCTGCATGGTAGGGGTCACGTGGCTGTAGAGGTCGAGGGTGATGCTGACGCGGCTGTGGCCGAGGCGTTCCGAGACGATCTTCGGATGGATACCCTGGCCGAGCAGGAGTGTCGCGGCAGTGTGGCGGAGGTCGTGGAAGCGAATCCGCGGGACGCCTGCTTTCGCAAGGAGCGGCTCGAAAGAGCGGCGCCGGAGGTTCGTGTCCTCAATGGGCTTCCCGACTTCGTTGGCAAAGACGAGGTCGTTGTCTTGCCAAGCTGGACCCTTGAGCAGGCGCTCGGCTGTTTGATTAACCCTGTGACGCCGAAGTCCGTCGATGGCCAGGCCACCGATGGAAACGTGGCGCCGGCTGCCGGCGGTCTTGGGTTCCGAAATCGTCATGCCTTCCTTCGTCCTTAGAAGCGTCCCGCGGACAGAGAGGGAGCCCGCGTCCAGGTCAACGTCTCTCCAGCGCAGAGCAAGCAACTCACCGAGACGCATCCCGGTAGTCAGCGCCAGCACATAGAGAGCCTCTAGGCGGTCTCCCGTCGCGGCATTCAGGAAGCGCCGCGCCTGCTCCGGGTCGAGGGTGCGCATTTCGTGACGCTGAACCCTCGGCGGCGTTACCAGGTCGGCGACTTTGCGATGTACTAGGCTCCACCGTGCCGCCTGCTCAAGAGCGCGATGGATTACTGCGTGAAGGTGGCGAACGCTTTGCGGGCTGAGGCCGGCGGCGAGTCGCTCGGAGTAAAGGCGCTGCAGATGTTGAGGGGTCAGCCGGGAGAGGATCACGCGGCCGATGCCTGGACTAACGTGAAGTCGAATGAGGCCTTCGTAGGTGACATGTGTCCGGGTCCGTAACGCAGGTTTCGCTGATTCGAGCCAGCTCGCGAGAAACTGAGCGACCGTCTGGCGCTCGTTGACGACGGGCAGCCCGTCGCGATGCTTCTTCATGGCGTCGATCAGCTTGCCATTGACCTCCGCCCGCGTCTTACCGAAAAAGTCCTTGCGCTTTCCAATGGGAAGCGTCATGCGGGCGGTCCAACGCCCGTCCTTGCGCTTGTAGACGCTACCTTCGCCGTTCGCCCGCTTTCTTTCCTTAGCCATGATGGCCTCCCTTCTTGGTCTTCAGCGCTTATTCCGAGTCCTGTAGACCCGCTGGTGGTATCGGTTGCTGCATTTCGAGCTGCAGAAGACTTGGTCTGTACGCGTGGGCTCGAAGACTTCGTGGCACTCCTGGCAGATACGACCACTCGCGCGGTCGTTGAGAATGTCATCGAAGAGCTGGAGCCATGCTGACGAAAGAGGAGTGCGAGGAAGGAAGCGCAGCCTTGCCTTGCTCCTTCGAAGGTCAGTCTTCCCTATAGTTGCGTCCGGCGGGAAGTAAGAGTGGCCGGCCTGCGGTCGCACGGCTCCGATGTGGGAGTTGATTAGGTCCTGTAGGTGAAGCTCAGTCCAAAAGATGAGGACGCGATGCGACGGCTTCAGCGGCGCGTACTCGTGGTCAAAGAGCCAGAGCCGGCCGTCCGGCCTCTTGCGCCAAAGGGACGCGACCACGTCGCTCTTGTCTCCGAGGCGATAGCGACGAAGGGCGTCCCAGATGCGAGCTGCCCTGCGCAGTGCGAGGGCTTCTTGGAGAATCCAGCCCACGGCGTTGGCGTGTTCGACCTCTGGGTTAGCCGAGAAGAAGTCGGAGTGAAGCCAGTAGAAGCGGTCGCTCACGTAATGGTAGAAGGAGTGCCTATAGGAGTCGCTTGTTGGCGGCTCCACCTTAGCCTGTTCGGTCTCTTCCAGGAGCTTCTTCTCCAGCGAAGCCTTCCGCTCCTTTAGCCGAGCCCATCGCTCGGCAGGGGAAGGTGGGTCAAATCGGAATGGTGTCCCGAAAACACGGAGACCCGGTACTGAAGACGGTACGCGCAGATCGAGTCCGTCGAGGAGACTCGCCTTCCCGGGCTCATCGTTCGGCGCCGTTACCCCCGAGGGCTCCGAAGCTTCGTCGAGCAGGCCGTCGAAGCTAGCTAGTTCTTGTTCGACAGCCTCCAGCTCGTCGATTGCGCTCTTCAGCGCGTAAGGAATCTCTATTCGGCCGAACCTGGCTTGGTCGCCAACGCAGTCGCAGCCCGCGTGCTTGTCCCATTCGAGCAGGCCAAACGCTCTCACGAACTGCTCTGTCAGGGCTACGGCCTTCGTCGAAGGGCTGTAGCAGAGACCAAGCGCTTCGTCTCCGAGGTCGTCCGTTGAGCAAACACGCTCCGACAGCTCAACTAAGGCCTTGTAGAGGTTCGCTCCGCCGTTCTCTATCAGCAGGTCGAAGCGTTCGCCTTCTTCGTACGGTGGGTAAACCACAACGATGGGCTCGTCCTTGCCGTGGTCGCCACTGAAACTTTCGATGCGGCACGGGCCACGGTAGGACTTCCCCTCAGCGAGCCTCGACAGGTCGAGCGAGAACTCTCGCGGCTCCAGGCGGCGATTAGAGCGGCGACGCTTTCGTAAGGGCTCTGTAAGCTCCTGTGATTGATAAGGCTTCAATAAGGAGTTATCAGCCCCCTCTAAACGGGTCTGCGACTTGCGATCTTCGACCATCGCCTAGATTATGGACGCAGGCGTTGCGTCCGTCAAGCTGCGCCGAGGTTCTGGAGGAACAGGATGGACGACAAGCTCTTGCTGACGATCCCTGAGGCCGCGCAGCGCGTCGGCCTCGGCCGGAGCAAGCTCTACGAGTTGATTCAGGCTGGCGACGTGCCGGTGGTAAGGATCGGGCGAGCCGTTCGCATCTCGGCTGAACGCCTGCGCGAGTGGACAGAGAAGCTGGAGCGCGAGCAGGCGTGACCTCCGCGGCCGTTAGCCGAGAGCAGCGCTGGCACCGCTCGAATCCCTGCCCCGTCTGCGGCGGCTGGCCCGGACTCCCGCAGGGCCAGGGGCGGCGCTGTCACGGTTTCCTGTCGGCGGATGGCCTTTACGCCCACTGCTCCCGCGAGGAGTACAGCGGCGCCATGCAGCCCGGCCGCGACGACCTCTACGCTCACCTTCTCGCGGGTGCGTGTCGCTGCGGGCGTCAGCATGGAGCCAATGCGGCGCCTGCCAGTGGCATAAACGGAGCGAAAACGGGCAAGCGCCTGGCCATGACGACCCGGTATGAGGTCCGCGACGTTGACGGCCAGCTTGTTGCGGTCCACGTCCGCCGCGACAAACCGGATGGCTCGAAGTCGTTTGCCTGGGCGCGGCCGGACGGCACGTCGGGCCTGGGCGGGCGTCGCGTCGAGACGCTGCCGCTGTACGGCGCCGAGAAGCTTCGGGAGCTGTCGGACGGCGCCGAGGTCGTCATCACGGAGGGCGAGAAGGCATGCGAAGCGCTGCGGGCGCGAGGCGTCGCCGCCCTCGCTACCGTCACAGGCGCACACGGCGCACCTGGCGACGAAGCGCTCCGCCCGCTGGTGCACCTTGAGCCTGTCCTCTGGGCCGATAACGACGACGAGGGCCGGCGCCACATGGAGCGCATCGCCGCCCGCCTCCGTGCTCTCGGAGCCCGACCTCGCGTCGTGGCTTGGCCTGATGTGCCTCCAAAGGGCGACGCCGCCGACTTCACGGGTTCGGACGAGGAAGTGCGCGACCTGCTGGACGCGGCGCGGCCGTGGCAGGCCCCGTCAGGTATCGATCTAGCCGCGCTCCTGGATCAGGTTGTCGCGTTCATCCGCCGGTACGTGGTGATGGACGCGCGGCAGGTGGACGCCGCGGCACTCTGGGTCGCACACACGCACGTCATCGAGGTGGCCGACGTAACACCCTACTTGCACGTCACATCGGCGGAGAAGCGGAGCGCAAAGACTCTCCTGCTGGAGGTCGCCGAGTTGCTGGTAGCGAAGGCATGGCCGACAGGTCGCGTCACCGCAGCAGTTCTGGCCCGAAAGGTGGATGCGGAGCAGCCGACGCTTCTCCTAGATGAGAGCGATGCTGCCTTCAATGGCGACAAGGAGTATGGGGAGACGCTGCGAGGCATTCTGAACACTGGCTACCGGCGGGGAGGTGCCTACTCATGCTGCGTCGGACAGGGCGCCAACCTCACATATCGCGACTTCTCAACCTTTGGGCCGAAGGCTATCGCTGGCCTCGGAAGGCTGCCGGACACGGTTGCGGATCGGTGCATTCGGATCGAGCTGAAGCGCCAGGCGCCGAACGAGAAGGCAGCGAAGTTCCGTCGGCGTAGGGTCGAGCCGGAGGCGAAGCTAATCAGGCGTGATCTGGAGCGCTGGGCGGTCGTTGGCGCACCTATGCTGGGCGATGCGGAGCCGGAAGTACCCGACGCCCTGGACGACCGGGCTGGCGACGTATGGGAGCCACTGTTCGCCATCGCTGACCTCGCGGGCGGCGATTGGCCTCAGCGGGCCCGCAGTGCTGCTCTGTCCCTGTCTGCCGGCGACGGGCGCGAGGACGACTCGCTCGGGGTCCGGCTGCTGTGCGACATCAAGGCCGTCTTCGAGGAGAGGGGAGTCGAGCGTCTACCTAGCGGCGAGCTTGCTACGGCCTTACAGCGGATCGAAGAGTCGCCCTGGGGCGACCTGCGTGGCAAGCCCATTGACCCGCCCGGGCTGGCCCGGAGGCTGAAACCTTACGGCGTGAAACCCAAGAACGTCCGCCTTGCCCACGACCGCCAGGCGAAGGGATACGAACGGGCGGACTTCGAGGACGCTTGGCGTCGCTACATGCCCAATCAGCCGTCCCACCCGTCCCAAGCGTCCCAAAGCTCGGATTCAGCTTGGGCGGTTGGGACGGCTGGGACGCCTGGGACGGGCAATCCGGGTGTCGGGAAGACTGACTCGAAGGGCGACGGTCTCTTCGCCGAGGACCCGGTGGCCTGCCCCGAGTGCGCCGCCCTCATCCCCCCGCCGGCTCGACACTCTGCGCCGCTGCGGGGCAAAGGGCAGCAAGCTTGTCGCGTATGCCCTTGAGTTGGGCGCGAGACAGCTCTGCTGGAGCTGCGGCAAGGCGGCAGGTAGTGATCCGGATGGCTGCCTCGCGTGTTACGCGGCTATTCTTGGAGCGGAGCGCCGGAGAGTGTTGGTGAAGTCAGACTAGAGACGGGCTGAGTTTGACCCGTCAGTCGCAGCTCACTGAAACAGAGTCCGCGTCGAATGGTCGTTGTATTTGAATCAGCACGGGAGCAACGAGACACGAAGGGCATTCGTGCATCTCGTCTTAGTCAAACTCCTCAACTCGTAGTCCAACGTGAATGAGTCAAAGAAATCAGAAAAGTATATTAGCCACGCTCATATTTTTGCTCCTACGCTGGTCCAATCGGCCGACGAGAAACCCAGGCAGAGGTACCCGCTGCCATCCGGCGGGGACGCTTCGCGTCTCGTTCCAGCCACAAGTTGGACGCGGCCGTCTTCGACCTTGCGCGAAGTTGGAGTAGAGAGCAGGAGTTCTTGGACCTTCGAGCGCGGGGCGTTGGACTGTAATTGGACGTGCCATCGCTAGCATTGGGCGCATGAAGGTTCAGGACATGGCCACTGAGAGCGCTCTGCGCCTGCTTCTTACTGTGGACGAGGTGGCCGAGCGCCTGGGATTAGGACGCACTAAGGTCTACGAGCTTCTCGGGCGCGGCGAGATCGCCTCTGTGCGCATCGGAACGGCGCGCCGGGTGCCAGCGAGCGCGCTAGAGGCTTACGTCGAGCGGCTCCTCAGAGAACAGAGTGAGAGCGCCTAGACTTTGCGGAACCGGCCGTGCTCCCCGACCAGGCCCCGAGGGCGAACGTAAACGCGCTTGCCCGGCTCGCTAGTGACAGTCCCCAGATCGAAGGCCTTGTAGCCTGTCTTCGCCGCGATCTCTATCGTGCGGATGGCATCGGCCTTCGGGACGACCGCGACGAAGCCAATTCCCATGTTGTACACGAGTAACATCTCCTCGTCGGAGATTCCACCGCGCTCCTGGATCAAGTTGAAGATAGCCGGTGCTTCTGGCAGGCGCTCCAGATTAAACGTCACGTCAGCCTCGACGCGAGCAAGGTTGAGGAAGCCATCGCTGGTGATGTGCGCGAGCGCCTTCACGTCCACGGCCGACGCCAGCAGCTCTTTGGCGAAGCGAACGTAAATCGTGGTGGGCCGGAGCAGCTCTTCTCCAACCTTGCAGCCGAGCTCCGGCAGGTGCTCAGACAGGTTCGGGAGCGCCCTGCGCGCGAGCGTGAGCCCATTGCTATGAACGCCAGAGCTGGCCAATCCGATGATCGCGTCGCCAGATCGAATGCTCTTACCAGTTATCACGCGGTCCAAAGCGACAGTGCCAATACAGGTGCCGACCAGGTCGAAGCCCGAACCCTCAGACACGCCCTTGATCATGTCTGGAATCTGGGCAAGTTCGCCGCCAGGGATCGAGATTTCGGCCTGACGGGCACCCTCAGCGAACCCAATGCCGAGCTGCTCTAGTAGGTGATCGTCCGGCTTCTCGACGGCGATGTAGTCGACCATGCTGATGGGCGTCGCGCCGACGCAGATTACGTCGTTGACGTTCATGGCGACGCAGTCGATGCCGATGGTGTCGAACTTTTCGAGGGCCTCCGCGACGAGGATTTTCGTGCCCACGCCATCTGTCGAGATGGCGATGCCGAGATTAGGTGCAACTGGGATGACATTGGCGTAGTAGCCGAAACCTATGACGGGCCGGGCGTTCGGGGCGAAGTCGAAAGTGGGCGCGAGGCGCTTCAGGAGCGCCTTGAAGCCTGGCATCTCGTCAGCCGACTTGACTCCGGCACGGCTGTAGGCGGTCTGCATGGTCAAGCCTCGCTGGTGACTCTAATCAACGGCTGCCCAATCTGAACGTCGGCGCCGCAGTAGGCGGTGAAGCGAACCTGTGCGTCGCCCGGCGCTGTGGCTTCGAATCTAGCAAGGTCACTCTTCGAACCGCGACCCTCGATCTCGAACGAAGAGGGAGAAAGCACGGCTGGCTCGACTTCGACAACGACTCGCCACGCTTCATCGGCACCGATCCCGTCAATCGACCACTGGTAGACGACTATCTCGCCAATTCCAGCGCTGCCACGTGGCAGCGCCTGACCGAACGGAATCACGGTGAACCTCATTGGTGAAGCCAGTAACAAGGTTATCAGAGGGGAAGCGTAGTGGACATTGGTCGGGATTGAAGGAGTAGCTGTGACGAGAAGGCGGCTCACGTAGGCGCCAACGCCTCCAGCGGCCCCGCCATTGCCGTGAAGGTAGTCCTCGGGGCGTGCGTCGTCAAGATGGCGAGAACGCTTCGGAGGAGAGCTTGACAAGTTGGATTTCTACTCGGCCTCGAATCCGGTGCTCGCTCAGCCTCGTCCATATGTCTAAACCCTGTACACCTTGAGCACTTTGAACCGCCCGGGTGATGGAGACTCGGATCGTTGAGTCCCGGCTCCGGCCGGGATGGGTGCAGGGTACCAGGACGCCTCGTACTCCGCCGGCGTGATGGCGACTGCGTCGTACGACGCCTCGGAGGCCCAGGTCGCGCATCAGCCGCTTCACTGTGCAGCGGGGCAACGGCGGTCCCTTCGCGCTTGAGCTGGCGCGAGAGCTTGCGCACGCCGTAGACGCCGAAGTGCTGAGCGTGCACCTGGCCTACTGCGACTCCAACAATGCCAGCCGGCTACTGCTTGGTCGCAGCCAGCGTCTCCAACGCCGCGCCAAGCCTCAACCAGACGGTAACGGTGACCGGGACATTGACGTGTGGCGCAGCCGGGGTCGGTGGCGCGCCGATGACGGCGACCTGGCACCACCGCACGACCACGTCGACCTGCACGGCGACGAGCGGGCAGAGCGGGGCCGCCTCCTGCAGCAGGTCCATCAGGTCTGCGACTCCGGGGTTCTTCGTCCGCATCGACGTCTGCTTCGTTCACGTTGGAAGGCAACACTGCGCCCAGACGGGGTCACGCCCCAGTAGGCAATCGCGGTCTCTCCAGCGCCTCTGCCGTCCAGCCGAAGATCACAAGAGAGGCTCGGAGCCACATGACCTCGTCAGGGGCACGCGCATAGACGCGGTTGTCAGCCACGGCGTAGACTAGGGCGCGTTGTGCTTTCTTAACAGTGGCTCTGCGAGAAGGCTAGATGTCGGAGCCAAGCAGTCCTAGTAAAGAAAGATCGAGGCACCGGTACTCTCGGAGAGTCAGTGCCCGCGCAGCCTCTGGTTCTCCGCCCTCATTCTTAACTGATCTCCAGGAGCCTTTCGCATCGAATCCCTTCAGGCTGCTCCGCCTTAAGGCGGGGGCGTCTGTGGCTGAGATCCAAGTAGCCTTAGCAGAAGCTCGCGTTGCGGCGAGGCTATCAAGCACGCTCGATCCGGAGACAGCACTGGATCGCGTTCGCCGCGCCCAAACCGAATTGTTGGATTCACCTTCGCGAATACGGCATGCTTCGGCGTGGTTCTACGACCCGCCTAACCTCTTGTTTGCCGGGACTTTTCAGCCAGACGACGAGGTTCTCAGAGGCTATGAGGAGAGATCCCAGCTTGGTGGTGCCGAAGGAGCGCTTTACTTACATGACGCCGCGAACTGGTATCTAGCACTGGCGCTTCATGCAGGCAAGCCAGGTCAAATCGAAAGCTTCGCTGCTACTGCACTCGAAAAGTGGGAGCTTTTGCTGTCGTGCCGCGATTTCTTGGCCACTCAGTCACAGCCAGTTCGATTGTCGCCTAACAGCCAGTCACGATGGCCGGAGCATGTGCTCGGTTCTCTTTCGGCTGCAAATGCTCGGCGGTGCAGAAACGGTGAAACAGAAAACGTGGTCGCGTGCCTGAACGCACTGCGCGTTTTTGGTTGCGAGCGAGATGAAGTACTTCTGGCTGCAGACGGCGCCTTAAGTTACCTATCTCAGAAGGTCGCTTCTGGGCTTAGCAATGCGCAGGCCAGCCAAACGGAAACAGTGTCTCTGGCCAATACCCTTGCCGACGATGCCTTTCCCCTCTTCGAACTTCTAACCGCCCTGGGCGAGGATGCACCCAGTCAATACGCCAGCGTCCTGGATGACGTGTGTTCCTTTTTGCGCGGCATCGCCGTGAATCTTCATAACGAAAGAAGCGCCACTCAGACCGCCATTGAAGTCATTGAATGTGCTTTGGATTTAGCGATAGGAGCGACGGAAGAGAAGCTTCTAGCTGACCGAGCCAACCTTCAGGACCAGCAGAGGCAACAACTCGTGGTTACTGCGCTCAACAACTATGCAGCGCATGTTCAGGAAAAAAGGTGGGACGAAGCGAGCAACTCGCTAAGTGAAGCTTCCCGCCACGCGCGCTCGCCCGAAGAATTCGCTTTGGTCCAGGCGGCGAGGAATGCTCTAGAAAAGAGGCGCCGGGGTCTCGTTGGGGCTTTACGCGGCGTGTTGGGCACCATAGCGGTGATCGGAGTGATCGCGGCCATTCGTTTGGCCGCGAGTTCATCGGACGATGGAACTAGCGCGGGAAGTTCCCCGGGCTCAGCCCCTCCCGCCATCCAGCCATCCACAAACTCTGAACGAGAGAGACTGGGACAACAGATAGAGTCCAACAAGGCCAGGCTGGCGCAACTTGCTGCTCAAGTCGATGGACTCGACAGTCGCCTCAACAGCCTCGAAGCGCAGATGAACTCGATTGTCAGAACCTATGGTGTCGGCAACGCCCTTCGCGAGCCCGGCTATAGTCAGTACGAATCCCTACGGGCTCAATACAACGGCTTAGTCTCTCAACGAAACACCGTCACTAAGGAATATGACGATCTTCTCTCGCAGACAAACTTGCTGATAAGCCGTTATAACTCTCTCAGATAAGGGGAGCAGGTCACCATGGCCGACGATCCCGACGCCTCAGCTCACAATTCCGATAGACTCGCCGCGATTATTGCGGAGTTGGCGCGAGACATCTGGCGGCTTCATTCAACCGTCGCACGCCTGTCTCAGAGCGGCGAGGCCATGCCAGAAGCTCTTGCTGCACTGGTGGAGCGTTTACAAGAGGACTTGACAATCAGTGGAATCGAGCTCATCGAGCCCACGGGCCAACCTTACGACAAGAACTCGACCTTTGAAATCGCTTTCGTGGCCGGGGGCCAAGGTGACTTGTTCATCTCGGAGACGATCACGCCGGGGGTGAGAATCGGAGGGAAACTGGTCGCCAAGCCTAAGGTTGCCCTCGCAGCAAGGGAGAAGCATCCATGAGACAGACGATCGACATAGGCATTGATCTGGGCACAACTAATTCCGCTGTGGCCGTAGTAGACAACGGCCGCCCCAAGGTGCTGAAGGACGACTATGATAATCAGGAACTTCTCCCATCCTACGTTGCTTTCGGCAGTGACGGGTCGGTTCACTGCGGGAATGCCGCGAGGAACGCACTGCTGACTGACCCGGAGAACGCTTTCGAAGGTTTCAAGCGACTACTGGGCACGGCCTGGAGGCGAACGGCGCCGGCAACAGGCGTGTCCTATGGTCCCGAGGACTTGGCCAGCATCATCCTGCAGGAGCTGAGACGGAGAGCAGCTCAATGGCTGAACAAGGAACCGACGGAAGCGGCCATAACCGTCCCTGCCGTCTTTGGAGAAGTCGAAAAGCACGCTGTTACCCGTGCGGCCCAGTTGGCAGGGTTTCTCAACGTCACGTTAGTGCAGGAGCCAGTTGCTGCGGGACTTTGCTATGGCTGGGACAAAACGTCCGAAGAGCGGCCATTTCTGGTCTACGACATCGGCGGCGGTACGTTCGACGCCTCGCTAATGCAGTGCGTCGGGGGACAACTCATAGTATTGGGCCACCTGGGTGAGCACACGCTGGGCGGCCGAGATATGGATGACACGATCGCTGGCCAGATCGTTGCTACTCGTCTCGCCGGAAGGATCGCACCCGGCGAGCTCAACGAGAAGGCGCTGAGACTGTGCTGTGAGGAGGCGAAGAAGCGGCTCTCAAGTCTACCCTCGGCTCAGATTGCACTCGGTGGGATGGTTCGTTCCGTTGACGGCCGAAGCATGGACGATGTCATTCCCATAACACGGGACCAGTTTGAGTCGCTTGTCCTGCCGAAAATCGACCAGACGATAAACATTGTCCTGAGACTGCTGAAAGACGCCGGCGTTGATCCACGCGATTTGGCGTCGGTCATCTTGGTTGGCGGTCCAACTCGTATGCCCATCCTCCGGAGGCGGCTGGAGGAATCCCTCGGCGCGCCAATACTGACAAAGATCGATCCGATGACAGTCGTGGCCCAAGGGGCCGCGCTCTACGCGGCTTCAATCCTTGGGTCCGCTCCGTCAGGTGACCGAGGTCAGCAGTTACCACACGAAACGAAGATCAGGCTTGCTTTCGATCCCGTGACGAGTCAGCCCTCTATTCCTGTGGGTATCGCTGCTGGCGATTCAAGATTCGTAGACGGAACAATGGTCAGGTTTCGGAGGCAGGACGGGTTATGGGATAGCGGTCTCGTGAAGCTGCCGGGCGGCAAAGGCATCGTGCACGTCATGCTCGCTGATTCGCCGGTCTCCGTCTTCAGTGTGGAGCTATTTGGTCCAGGTGGCGATTCAATTCCAGTGGAGCCGGGTACTTTCCAGATCACGCGCGGGCTGGCAGCCGCGCCCCCCCCGCTCTCAAGGGCGATAGGCGTCCTCGCAGACAGGCCAGATTCACTCTCGAAAAACGATCGATACTCGATCTCGATCATCGCCAGCCGCGGTGAGCCTACGCCTTTCACTCACAGAGCGAAGTTTGTCACGACGAAGCCGCTTGCGCCGGGGTCAATTGAACCAGTGCTCAACGTGGGCTTCTTTGAAGGCCCTGCTCATGAAGAGAGAACCAATCGCCCAGAGCGGTTTCGCAAGATAGGGGTCGTTCCAATCAAAGGAACGGACTTCGAGAGACCGATGCCGGCGGGCACTGAAGTCGAGATAACGATTCGTGTCGAAGCGTCTCACGAGGCTGTGGCCCGCGTCTACGTCCCGTCGATCAGTAGATACTTTGAAGGCAACTTGCTTGAGTTCGGGCTAGAGGAAACGCCGGTCGCCGAGGAGTTGGAGCTCCGAGTGAACCAGCTGGCGGAGCGTTTGAACGACCTTGAAGAGGCTTCGGTCGCCGTAGAGCATTTAAAATCGAGGGTGCTGGAAGCAAGACACGAAATAGAGGCTGCGCGAAGCAGTGGCGCCGACAGTCACGCTCGGGCTGTGACCATCTTGGAAAGGATCGAGCTTGAGGCAGATGCCGCAGAGGAGCGAGAAGTGCCGCGTCTCGCCCTCGAAGAGCTGGACGGTTACTTGGCCCTCGCCGAAGAGATTGTCTCGAACTACGGCGATCCTGAGCATCTGAGGCGTCTGAACCAGCTGAAGCTAGATGCAGAGCGAGCTCGATCGCGACAGGATGTGGAAGAGGCCCGTTCAGTTCGAGGGCGTCTTCTTGAGCTGGTAAGTCTCGTCTATTGGAACCAGCCGGGCGCGTGGGTACAGCGATTCCAAGAACTCGCTGCCTTTGAGGGTTACCAGGAACAGGAGAGGGCAAGCGGCCTGATTCAGAGGGGCAGGCAAGCTCTCGAATTGGGGGACATGGACATGCTAAAGAGGGTAGTGCTCGACTTAATTGGCCTCACCCCGCAAACGACCGAGCCAGGGCCTTGGAGCATGTTTGGCGGAATAGCCAGGGCTAGGTGAAGGGTCCCCTGCAAGCTGGTCAAGTCATCAATCGCACCTACACGATTGAGGCTCTCGTCGGCACTGGTGCATTTGGTGAGGTCTACCTGGTTTCTCACCGTTTTCTCGGGCAGCAAGCCCTTAAGGTTCTGAAGGCTGGACCGGAAGCTGGTTTCGAGGATGTTCTAGCAGAGGCGCGACTGCTCGTCGATCTCACTCATCCGAATATCGTCCGTATCTACGATGCGAACGTCTGTGACGAGTTCGGGAAACCATTCGCATTCATGGCAATGGAATATGCGGAAGGCAGAACTCTTGCCAGCCTGATTTCCACGAGCATAAGGTTGCCAGATTCAACCGTCGTCTCAATAGGTATGCAGGTAGCTTCAGCTCTTGCGGAGACTCACGCTCGAAACCCGCCACTACTTCATCGCGATATCAAGCCCTCCAACGTTCTCATCTTTTCTGAAGTTCATAGCCTTCCCGTTGTGAAGGTCTCGGATTATGGCATGGCCACGACTCTAGATCCCGAGACTCGCCTTACACGCTCAGCAGGCACGATTGCCTTCGCCCCTCCTGAAATGGCATGGGGCGTTACGGACCAGCGCGGGGATGTCTACAGCCTCGGTGTAACGCTGTATCGGGCGCTGACTGGAGTTCATCCCTTTCCCTTGACTTCCCCGGAGGAGTTGTCAGCGAGTCGCCAATTTACCCACGTGTTAACTAACGGGCGAAGGAGCATTGCACCTCCATCAAAGCTCCTCATGCGCCGTTCAAATCAGTTGGACGCCGTTGTAATGAAGTGCCTGGAGTTTGACCTCTTCGCCCGATTTCGAGATGGCGCTGAGCTTCTTGGCGCTCTGCGAGACGTGGCGGGTTCCTCTGTGTAGCACGCCACGGCGTCGCCCGCTCGTCCTCTTCCTCTGGAAGTGGCACCTGCGGGACGTCTGCCTTCGACGATCTCGTTCGTGATTCCGTCCTCGTCGAAGCGGAAGTGACGTAGAGGCACTCCGCATGGCGAGTTGATGACTGGGTTCTCGATGATGACCGTCGGGCAACCGATCTCCTATGCGATGTATCGGCTGGCCGAATCATAAGGCGAACGGCCGCAGACTTAAACTGCCGAACACGGAAGCGTGTAGGATGGAGGAGTGCTGAAACTACGCTTCGTCCTTACGGCAGGGGCAAGGTCAAGCTTGATGGTCCTCAAGTCCTCAGTTCCAAGGAACAGGCAGTTTTAGATGAACGCAGGCATTGAAGACAGTGCCGACGAGGAGTCAGACGAGCTACTGTCCTCCGTCCAAGCCGGAATGCTCCTTGGCGTCGGGCCCGAGAGAATGCGCCAGCTCGCGAACGCCGGTGAAGTGCCGGTCATTCACACACCCCTTGGCAGGCTCTTCCGGATGCGTGATGTGGAGGAGCTGATGGAGCGGCGCGAAGCTCAGGGAGGTGGGGGGCACTGGCTCGCCCGCTTACCCGCCCGCCTCCGACGTAAGCTCCTCAGTTAGGAGGCACGACTGGGCGTGGCGTCGCACCCCACCATCGAGGCGCACCAATTCAGGCCAGGCGAATCAGGCAATCCTAAGGGCCGGCCTCCGACGCCTCTATTTATTCCTGCCCTCCGCCGCTTTGGCGTCATGCGTCGGAGCGACTTCGACGAGGTAGACATTTGGAAGTTGAAGGCAAGGGAGGCGATAGCATACAGGCTGTGGCAGCTCGCCCTTCAGGGCGGCGCGCAAGGATTACGCGCGACGAGGCTGCTGGCGGACCTACTCGATGGCCCCATCAGGTAGCCGAGATGCCTATCGCCGAGAAGCAGATCAACCTGGCGGGAGCGCCATGATTGACGCCAACGTTGACGCCAACCTGTGCGGCTGACGCCACCGGCGATGAACGACGGCGAACAATAGGATTCGTGCGAGGTCTTGTTTCAGATTCAGGAGCGGACGGTTATGGATGGTAGCGGGCGGTGGCGACTGGAGCCGTCCGGACTCCGCATCGGTTTTACACACAGAAGGTCGCAGGTTCGAGCCCTGCATCGCCCACCAAGCGTTAGTTAGCGCCGAGCGCGGCGACGGCCTGGCGGCCGCTGCTGGCGTGCGTCGTCAGCTCGCTGATCCGCCAGGCGATGAGGTCGGCGTAGACCAGAGCTCCGTCCCGGTTGAGGTGGATGAGGTCGTCGCCAAAGAGCTCGGGCTTGTCTGAGCTCTCTGTTTGCCAGTCGACGAGGGCCACGTTGGCGTAGCGCTCGGCGGCCTCGGCCAAGTGACGGTTGTTGGCGTCCTGCCATGACCGCGGCACCTTGAGCGTCACCAGCAGCACGCGCCGCTCCGGCCCGACGACCGCCATGATCTCGTCCAGCTGGCGGCCGCTGAGCGTGCCGTTGTTGCCGATGTGCAGCAAGACGATGTCGCCCAGCTCACCGGCATCCAGGCGCTGCTTGAGGATGTTGACGACGGCCGCCGCCTGCCGGCCGACGGCCGCGTCGACGTCGATGCCGGGTACGAGGTAGGCCAGCCGGTAGGCGCCGCCCAGCATGACGGAGTCGCCCAGGGCCGTGACGCGCGACGACACGGCGATCGGGCCCGCCAGCCGCAGCAGGACCGGCCCGGTCTTCCCCAGGCAGCTGGCGAGGAACCAGTCGCGCTCCTGAGGCGATAGGTAGTCGGTGCCGCGGATAGCGGCGCAGTCGGCGCGGTTAGGTGGCTGCGCCTCCGCCGGCGTCTCCTCCTGAGTCGGGATCGTCCCGGTCAGCCAGAAGTCGGGTACGAACTCGGGCGCCGGCGAGCTGACGAGGCGGATCGCCATCGCCTGCGGGTAGGCGCTGGCCCGGCCCGGCGGCGAGACGCTGAAGGAGACGGCGATTCCGACCACCACCGGGACCGCGACCGGGATCGCCAGGAGAGTCGGCGCAAGGCGGAACCGGCCGACGCCCGGACGCCGTCGCAGCAGGCTGCCGAGGGCGCCGCGACGCACCGGCTCCTCGACGAAGCGATAAGAGAAGGAGGCAATGAGCAGCGTCGCCGCCACGTAGCCGGCCAGGAGGGGGAGATCGGCCGTCGCCGGCCAGGCCAGGAGGAGGATGGGCCAGTGCCAGAGGTAGACGCCATAGGAGCGCATGCCCAGCCAGCGCAGGGGCGCCAAGGCCAGCGCCCGCGCCAGCAGCGTCGACGGCTGGGAAAGGAGGACGATGAGCGCCGCCGTGGCGAGGCCGACCACGAGGAAGCCGCCCCTGTACAGCAGGGGCGCGCCTTCGCCGAGGAAGACGCAGAGGCCGACGAGCAGCCCCAGCGCCGCCAGCGCCGCGGCGTTGAGGAAGACGGAGGCTACGAATCGCGACGGGCCGGGGAGCGAGAGCGGCGCCAGGGCCAGCGCGGCGCCCAGCAGCAGGCCGGAGAGGCGCGTGTCGCTGCCGTAATAGATGCGGGAGACGTCGCCGGCGACGGGGTCGTAGAGGAGCGCCATCAGCAGTGCCGAGACGGCGGCGCCGGCGAGCGCCAGCGCGACGACGAAGCGGCGCCCCAGCCGCGTCAGGCCAAGGGCGACGATGAGCGGCCAGACAACATAGAACTGCCCCTCGACGGCGAGGGACCAGAGGTGGCGCAGCGGCGAAGGCTTGAACCAGGAGTCGAAGTAGGACTGGCCCTCAAGGATGAGCTGCCAGTTCGAGAGGTAGGCGACGCCGGCGAGGGCCTCGGTGCGCAGCCCGGCCAGGCCGGCCGGGTCAAAGGCGGCGCTGAGGACGAGCACGGCAAAGACGAACAGCAGGAGCGCGGGGAGCAGACGACGGGCGCGGCGCAGCCAGAACGCCCGCAGGTCTACGCGACCGCTCGCCCGCCACTCGGCGGCGAGGCCGCGCGTGATGAGGAAGCCGCTGAGCACGAAGAAGACCTCGACGCCCAGGAAGCCGCCCGGCAGCCAGGCGGGGTTGGCGTGGTAGATAAGGACGGCTACCACTGCCAGCGCCCGCAGCCCGTCAAGGGCGGGCAGCTGGTCGGCGCGGCTGGGAGCAGGCGCTGCGTGCATCCTCGCGCCTAGCATCGCCTGAGCGGGCCCGTTTTGGAAGAGGGTCGCGGGCGAAACCTTCGCGCCGACGGCGAAAAGCGCCGCGAGAAAGGCGCGCCGCCGGAGCCGGCGGCCGACGGAGCGTCGCCGGCCAGGGCTGGGCCGGCCGAGCTGAAATGAAAGGGTAGCAGTGGGGAATGCTCGCTTGCCGAAGATGAAACAAGCACTTAACGCGGTGTAATCTTCCTGACATCTGCCGTTAACACGCCTTCGCTACCTTCTCGACATTGTGGAGTCGTTGATCCGTGAGCCGCCGGCCGAGGCGCCGGACGAGGGGCAGGACGCAGAACCCGAGGTCCTCACCTTCGCCAACCTGACGCTCAACCTCGCCAACTACCGCGTGACAGTCGGCCAGGAGCCGGTGGAGCTCACCTATCACGAGATGGAGGTGCTGCGCATCCTCCTGGCGAAGCCGGACCGCATCCACTCCTACGAGTCGCTGGCGGAGAGCCTCTGGGGCGACTCGAGCCGGCGCTCCATCCGCCACCTGAACGTGCTCATCCACCGCCTGCGAAGCAAGCTGGCGCACTCCTCCCAGTTCGCCATCGAGACGGTGCGGGGCCGCGGCTACGGCCTGCTCGCCTCGCGGGATTCGACGTGAGCAAGCGCCGGCGGCCGTGCGTAACAAGCTCTTAAAGCGCATGTAACCGGCCGGACACTAAATGGAAACATCGGTCGCCTATGTTCTCGGCAAGCACCCCGTGCAGACAGAAGGGAAGGAGCCAATGGCGTTCAGAGAAGCAAGCATTGGGGAGGAAGGCCCGGCGATGGGGGTCGTGAGAGCGCTGGCCGCGTCGAAGGTCTTCCGCATGACGCTCATGGGGATCTGCGTCATGCTCGTGGGCCTGACGGCTATGAAGGGCGTTGCGCTCGCAGACCCGGACCGCACGGGCGCGACGTTGCTCGAGGAGGACCCGAACCTCGCCGTCAACTTCGCCTGGACGCTCATCGCCGCATTCCTGGTCTTCTTCATGCAGGCCGGCTTCGCCCTCCTGGAGGCGGGATCGGTCCGCGCCAGGTCGGTGTCCAACGTCCTGACGAAGAACGTCGTCGACTTCCTCATGTGCGGCATGGCCTTCTGGGCCTTCGGCTTCGCCATCATGTTCGGCGGCTCCGCCTTCACGTCCGGCCTCGACGACGGCAACAAGATCTTCGGCTCGTCCGGCTGGTTCCTCGCCGGCGACGCTTATGACGTCAACACCTTCAAGCTCTGGTTCTTCCAGATGGTCTTCGCCGCCACGGCCGCGACGATCGTCTCCGGCACGATGGCGGAGCGGACGAAGATCAACGCCTACATGGCGTACAGCTTCCTGATCAGCGCCATCATCTACCCGGTCTACGGCCACTGGATCTGGGGCGGCGGCTGGCTCGCTTCGATGGCCACGCCGGCCTGGGACTTCGCCGGCTCCGGCGTCGTCCACACGGTGGGCGGCACGGCGGCGCTCGTCGGCGGGCTGATGGTCGGCCCGCGCCTGGGCAAGTTCGGGCCGGACGGCAAGCCGCGGTCGATCCCCGGCCACAGCGTAACGCTCGTCGTGCTGGGGATGATGATCCTCTTTCTCGGCTGGTTCGGCTTCAACCCCGGCAGCACCCTGGCCGCGACGGAGCTGCGCATCTCGGTCATCGCCGTCAACACCTTCCTCGCCGGCGTCGCCGGCGGCCTCGCCGCCTACTACATCCGCTTCATCGAGACCGGCAAGGTCGACATCGCCGCGACGTGCTCCGGCATCATCGGCGGCCTGGTGGCGATCACGGCACCCTGCGCCTTCGTCGAGTCCTGGGCGGCGGTGGTCATCGGCGGCGTCGCCGGCCCGATCGTGGTCTACGGCGCCCGTTTCCTCGAGAGCGTCGTGAAGCTGGACGACCCGGTGTGGGCGGTGCCCTGCCACATGTTCTCCGGCCTCTGGGGCGTGCTCGCGGTCGGCATCTTCGCCGACGGCACCTACCTCGGGGTGTCGGGCCTGATCGACGGCAACAGCAGCCAGATCGTCTCGCAGCTGATCAGCATGGTCGCCGTCGTCAGCTGGACGGCGATAACCTCGGCGCTCATCTTCGGCGGCATCAAGATGACGATGGGCCTGCGGGTCTCTCACGAGGACGAGATCGCGGGCGTCGACGCCAGCGAGCACACGCAGATCGCCTACCCGGCGGACGAGCCGGTCATGGTCACGTAATCGACTGGAAGTAGGGAGGTTAGAGAAGATGGAGTTTATAGCTGTGGGAGCCTTCGCGGCGATGATCACGCTATTCGTCATCATCCCAACGAAGCTCCGGAAGTAGCGCAGCCCCCTCCACGCGCGGAGAGGACGGGGCCGGGGGGCCCGTCCTCTCCGCCGTCGTAATCGCCGCGGAGCGGAGGAGCTATGGAAGCGCAGTCCGACCTGCTGCTGGTGCTGGCGCTGATCCTGGTGGCGGGCAAGCTCGCCAGCCACCTGGGCCAGCGCGTCGGCCTGCCGACGGCGGTGGCGAAGATCTGCGTCGGCCTCGCCATCGGGCCGGCGGCGCTGGGCTTCGTCTCGGACGGCGGCACGCTGGAGGCGTTCTCGACGATCGGCGTCATCCTGCTGATGTTCCTGGCCGGCCTGGAGACGGACATGGCGACGATGCGCCGCGTGAGCCTGCCGGCCTTCGCCGTGGCCGTGGGCGGCGTGCTGCTGCCGTTCCTCGGCGGCGTCGGCATCGGCTACGCCTTCGGGCTCGAGGCGACGGAGACGCTGTTCCTGGGCGCGATCCTGACGGCGACGAGCGTCAGCATCTCGGCCCAGACGCTGCGCGAGCTGGGGCGGCTGCAGAGCCGGGCCGGCACGGCGATCCTGGCGGCGGCGGTCATCGACGACGTCCTGGGTATCGTTATCCTCGCCTTTGTGTTCTCGCTGACGGGAGACGGCGACCCCGTGGTCGCCATCGGGAAGATGCTGGCCTTCCTGCCGCTGGCGTACCTGGCGGGCCGCGCGATCAGCGGCGGGCTGGGGCCGCGCATACACGCCCACCTCTCGGAGGACGCGCAGCTGGCGGTCGCCATCGCAGCGGCGCTTGCGCTGGCCTGGGCGGCGGAGCACCTGGGCGGCGTCGCGGCCGTCACCGGCGCCTACATGGCGGGCCTGCTCATCGCCCAGACGCCGCTGGGCGAGCGCGTGACGCACGGCCTCAACTGGGTGGGCTACAGCTTCTTCGTGCCGCTGTTCTTCGTCGCCATCGGGCTGAAGGCGGACTTCGCCAGCCTGGGCGAGGCGCCGTGGCTGGTCGTCGCGCTCATCGGCGTCGCCGTCGCCAGCAAGGTCATCGGCTGCTATGCCGGCGCGCGTCTGGGGCGCTTCGGCCACGGCGAGTCGGTTACGGTGGGCATCGGCATGATGTCACGCGGCGAGGTGGCGCTGGTCATCGCCGCAGCGGGCCTGGACGCCGGCGTGGTAGAGGGCAGCATCTTCTCGGCCGCGGTCCTGATGACGCTGACGACGACGCTGCTGACGCCCATCCTGCTCAAGCTCTGGACGGGCCGGGAGGAAGAGCCGGAGGCGGCGCTGGCGCCTTTCGCGGCGGCGCTGCCGGCGCTCGACTCCTGAGTAGCCGGCGTCTAGCCGACGCCGATGTCCTGGTCCTTGTACTGCAGCTCGTAGAGGCGGAAGTAGGTGCCGCGGCGGGCCAGCAGCTCCTCGTGCGTGCCCTCCTCGACGATGCGGCCCTGGTGCAGGACGATGATCCGGTCGACGTAGCGGATCGTGTTCAGCCGGTGGGCGATGACGATGGCGGTGCGGCCCTGCATGACGCTGCGCATGCTGCGCTGCAGCGTCGCCTCCGTCTCCGGGTCGATGCTCGCCGTCGCCTCGTCCATGACGAGGACGATGGCGGGGTCGAAGGCGGCGACGCGGGCCAGCGCTATCAGCTGCTTCTGGCCGGTCGATAGGTTGGCGCCGCGCTCGGCCAGGAGGCTGTCGTAGCCGTCGCGCATGCGGCCGATGAAGCCGTCGGCGCCGACGGTGCGCGCCGCCGTCTCCACCTGCGCCGGCGTGATCGACTCGTCGCGCATGCGGATGTTCTCGCGCAGGCTGTCCGTGAAGATGAAGGGGTCCTGGAGGACGAGGCCGACCTGGCGCCGCAGCTCACGCTGGCGCAGGCGGCGCACGGGCACGCCGTCGACGAGGATATCGCCGCGTTGGACGTCGTAGAAGCGGTTGAGCAGGTTCATCAGCGTCGACTTGCCGGCGCCCGTCGCGCCGACGACGGCGACGCGCTCGCCCGGCTGGATGAGGAAGGAGACGTCCTTCAGCACCCAGTTGCCCGGGTCGTAGGCGAACCAGACGTCGCGGAACTCGATGCGCCCCTCGATGCGCGGCAGAGCGACGGCGTCCGGGTCGTCGCGCACTCCTTCCGGCTCGTCCAGCACGCCGAAGATGCGCTCGCTGGAGGCCATGGCCTGCTGCAGGGTAGTAAAGCGCTCGGAGAGGTCGCGGATCGGCCAGTAGAAGCGCTGCATGTACTGGAGGAAGGCGATGAGCGTGCCCAGGGTTAGCGTCTCGTCCAGGACGCGGCCGCCGCCGTACCAGATGATCACGCCCGTCGTCACGGCGTTGAACAGCGTCACCGTCGGCTCGAACAGGGCGTAGAAGAAGACGGTGCGCAGGTTCGCGTCCAGCAAGCCCCTGCTGCGCTGGTCGAAGCGGGTGAGGTTCGCCCGCTGGCGGTTGAACAGCTGCACCACGGCCATGCCCGTGATGCACTCGTTCAGGTAGGCGTTGAGGCGGGCCAGCCAGGCCCGCTGGTCGCGGAAGGCGTCGCGCAGGATGAGCGCGAAGATGCGCACCACGTAGATCAGGGCCGGCAGCAGGACGACCATCGCCAGGGCGAGGCGCCAGTCGAGGAGGACGAGGACGCCGACGATTACGACGAGGGTGAGGACGTTGGTCACGGCTTCGACGACGCCCTGCGAGAGCACCTCTTCCAGCGTCGAGACGTCGTTGGTCAGGCGCGTGACCAGGCGGCCCACCGGGTTGCGGTCGAAGAAGGCGATGGACATGCGCTGCAGGTGGGCGAAGAGCTGCAGGCGTAGGTCCATCATCGCCCGCTGGCCGATGTAGGTCATGAGCACGGCCTGACCGAAGGAGAGGACGAAGACGGCGCCGAGGACGCCGAGGTAGAGGAGAACAAGCTCGCCGAGGCGGTCGTCGCGGCGCTGCTGGATCTGCCCGTCCACCGCCTCGCGCACGATGAGCGGCCCAACCGCGTTGAGCATCGCCGCGGCGATGACGAGGGCGAGCGTGAGGAAGAGGACGTTCAGGTAGGGGCGCAGGTAGCCGCCCAGCCGCCGGACGATGCGTCCGTCGTAGGGGCGCCCGAACTCCTCCTCTTCGAAGAAGTGCTCGCTCAAGCCGGCTCCCCCCTGGCGCCATCGCCGCTCGGCGCCGGCGTCTCTTCCTCGATCTGCTCGGCGAGAAGCTGGCGGCGGTAGAAGCGGGCGTAAACGCCGTCGCGGGCGATGAGCTCTTCGTGCGTCCCCACCTCGGCGACGCGGCCGTCGTCCAGGACGACGATGAAGTCGGCCGCGGCCACGGTCGACGTGCGGTGGGCGATGAGCACCGTCGTGCGCTCGCGCATGAAGTCGCGCAGGCGGGAGAGGATCGCCTCCTCCGTATGCGTGTCGACGTGGGCGAGGGCGTCGTCGAGGACGACGACGGGCGAGGCCTTGAGGAGGGCGCGGGCGAGGGCAGTGCGCTGCTTCTGGCCGCCGGAGAGTGTCAGGCCGCGCTCGCCGATGACCGTATCGAGGCCACCGGTGAGCTGCGGCAGGTCGTTCACCAGCTGCGAGGTCGCCACGGCGAAGTCGAGCTCGGCGGGCGTGGCGTCCTCGCGGGCGAGGGCGATGTTCTCGCGCAGGCTCTCGGAGAAGAGGAAGGTCTCCTGCGGCACGACGGCGACGAGGTCGCGCAGGTTAGCGAGGGACAGCCGGCGCACGTCGACGCCGTCCAGGAGCACCTGGCCCTGCGACGGGTCGTAGAGGCGGACGAGGAGGTTGACGAGGGTGGTCTTGCCGGCGCCCGTGCCGCCGACGATGGCGACGGTCCGGCCCGCCGGCACCTTGAGGCTGACGCCGCGCAGCACCGGGCTGCCGTCGTAGCCGAAGGTGACGTCGCGGAACTCGATCTCGCCGCGAGGCCGCTCGATGACGGCCGGCGTCGCCGGGTCGTCGATGCGCGGCGCGGCGGCGAAGACCTCGTTGACGCGGCGCAGGGAGGCGAGGCCCTGCTGGAACATCGTCGCCGTCCAGCCCAGCGAGACCAGCGGGTTGGTGAGGATAGCGAGATAGGCGCTGAACTGGACGAACTCGCCGACCGAGAGGCGGCCGGCGACGACGTCGCGGCCGCCGAACCAGAGGACGAGGGCGACGGAGGCGCCGGCCGCCAAGCTCAGCAGCGGCCAGAAGGAGCCCATCCAGTAAGCCCAGGCCATCGTGCGGCGCATGAGCTCCTGGTTGGCGCCCGTGAAGGCGGCCGACTCCGAGTCCTCCTGGGCGTAGGCCTTGATCGTCCGGATGCCCGAGATGTTCTCCTGCACCCGGTTCGAGATCTCGCCGAACTGGTCCTGCACCTCGCGATAGCGGCGCTCCATCGTGTCGCGGAAGCGGACCAGGAGGATGGCGATGGCGGGGAAGTAGCCGAGGGAGATGAGCGCCAGACGGACGTCGATGGTGAGCATGAAGAGGAAGCCGGCCAGCATCATGGTTACGGCGCGGCTTATCTCGAGCGCGGAGGGGCCGGCCAGCTCGCGGACGCGCTGCATATCGTTGCTGCAGCGGGCCATGAGGTCGCCGGTCTGGGCGCCGACGTAGTAGGACTGGTCGAGGCGCATGAGGTGGGCGACGAGGTCGTTGCGCATCTCGTACTCGACGTGGCGGGAGCCGCCGGAGATGAGGACGCGAGAGGCGAGGCGCAGCCCTCCCTCAAACAACGCGAGGACGAGGATCAGGCCGAAGTAGGCGGCGAGCCTGGCGCGCGTCGTGCCGGAGTCGATCGCGTCGATGGCGTCGCGGATGATGACGGGCGGCAGCATGACGACGACGGAGGCGCCGACCATGAAGACGAAGCCGAGCAGGTAGCGCCACTTGTAGCGCGCAAGGTAGTAGAGCAAGCGGTTGCGTCGCAGGGTGAAAGCCTCACTGAGCTAAACGCCGAAAGGCTGCGTCTCCGAGGAGGCGGCAGCCGGAGTGATGGCGCGGCCGGGCGATCAAGCTATGTTAGCGTAAGCGGCGCCGTCGTTCACCGCGTGCTTCCGCGGAGGCAGTGGGTCAGTTTGAGGACCGTTCGTCCTGAGCTTGTCGAAGGACGATGCGCTCGACGAGGAAACGTGGTTCGACAGGCTCACCACGAACGTGTGTCTGGCACCAGCCGTCTAGAGTGACGCACTACCTCCGCGGGGCGTCGCCGCCCTAGTCCCAGCCGGAGCGCGTGCCGTAGGGAAAGACGTTTAGCACCGCCTCGATGTGGTGGAAGCGACGGCTCTTTATCTTGAAGATCTCCGCCACCATCATGCTGTTCGGCTCGCGGTAGCGGGAGGTGAAGGCGGCGGCCGTCACCGGGCCGGGGTGGTCCCAGAAGAAAACGGCGAAGATGAGCCCCTTCTCCTCGTCGACGACGGGGAAGCGCCGCTCCCGCGCCGCCTCGATGTCGCGGAAGATGCCGGTGTTCACCTGGTCGACGACGCCCAGCTTCATCGTCTCGCTCTGGCCTTCCGTGTTGAGCACCGTCTGGACGCCGTTCTCGATGCGGATGCAGCCCGGCAGCGCCGGGATTATGTCGCCCTTGCCGGAGACCACGCCGTCGAAGTAGAGGTGGGCGAGGCGCACCATCTCGGCGCGGGGCGCGCGCTCGGCCGGCGCCAGCGTCTCCTGGAAGGCGGCGCGCGGCTGCAGGAGCGCGTCCGGGTTGAAGACGCGGAAGCGGCCGTCCGTCGGCTGGCGCGCTACCAGCGTCTCGACCTCGCTGATGACCGCTCGCCCTGAGCCTGCCTGCCCTGAGCCCGGTCGAAGGGTCGAAGGGTCCACCCTCAGGCGCAGCGAGAGGATCGCCGGCCGGTCCTCCTCCCGCACGACGGCGAAGCAGGCGATCTGGCCGGACGCGGGCTCGACGACGTCGACGAAGTGCGGTCGCGCCACCTCGAAGGGCGTCGCCGTGGCCCAGAGGCCCTTGCCCAAGGGCAGCGCCTGGCAGTTCTCCGTGAACCGGACGTTCGGCGACAGGGGCAGTCGCGACGGGTCGTTCCGGCCCAGGGCCTCCAGGTAGCGGTCGACGGCGCCGATCAGCTCCTCGCGCGTGCTCATGGCTGCTCCTCCTCGCGGGGATGTTAGCGGTGGGCAGGCGGGCCGGCAACCGCGCCGCCGCGCCGGGCCCTATGCATAAGGGCTGCGCGAGTGCCAATATAGACTCGTCCACGCTTTTCGAGTGACGGGGGAATAGCATGCCTGACCTGCCGAAGAGGACGCTGGGCCGCACCGGCCGGGAGGTGACGGCCCTCGGCTTCGGGGCGATGGAGCTGCGCGGCGCGCCCCGCGGCCCCGAGGTCTCCGAGGAAGAGGCCGACAAGCTCCTCAACGCCGTTCTCGACGCCGGCATCAGCTTCATCGACACGTCCATCGACTACGGCCAGAGCGAGGAGCGCATCGGCAAGTTCATCTCGCACAGGCGCACCGAGTACTTCCTCGCCTCGAAGTGCGGCTGCGTGCCGGACGCGCCCATGGGCTCCGATCACGTGCACACGGCGGAGAACATCCGCGCCGGCGTCGAGAACAGCCTGCGGCGCCTGCGCACGGACCACCTGGACCTGGTGCAGTTCCACCGCAGCCTGACGCAGAAGGAGTTCGAGGCGGACGGCGGCCTGCAGGAGCTGCTGAAGCTGCGCGAGGAGGGCAAGGTGCGCTTCCTCGGCGTCTCGGGGACGCTGCCCAACCTCGACGAGCAGATCGCCATGGGCGTCTTCGACGCCTTCCAGATACCGTACTCGGCGCTGCAGCGCGAGCACGAGGGCGTCATCGCCAGGGCGGCGGCGGCGGGCGCCGGCATCATCATCCGCGGCGGCGCCGCCCGCGGCGCCCCGACCGACTGGGAGGGCAAGCTCTACTACATGGTCTCGCCGGACGAGATGCGCCGCCGCTGGGAGCTGGCGCGCCTGGATGACCTGCTGGGCGACATGAGCCGCATGGAGTTCACGCTGCGCTTCACGCTCTCGAATCCGGACCTGGACACGACCATCGTCGGCACGAAGGACCCGGGCCACCTGCGCGACAACGTCGCGGCGGCGCTGAAGGGCGCCCTGCCGGACGAACTCTACCAGGAGGCGAAGCGCCGCCTGGCGGAAGCGGGCTCGCGGCCGGCCTGATCTGGGAACGACGCCCCTTCGGGGACGCTTTGGGGGATGAGACGCCATGGCAGCACGCAGACAGACGCCGGATGAGGTGAAGGGCGGCGGCTACTCGATGACCGTGCGGGTCGAGTACACGGACTCGCCGGGCATGCTGGGCCGGGTAGCGTCGGCCATCGGCGGGGCCGGCGGCGACATCGGCGCCGTCGACCTGGTGGAGATCGGCCGAGACCGGATCACGCGCGACATCACCATCGGCGCGCGCGACCCGGATCACGCGCAGGCGATCATCGAGGCGCTGCGCCAGGCGGTGCCCGGCCTCGCCGTGCGCAGCGCCTCGGACCAGGTGTTCATCGCCCACGTCGGCGGCAAGATCGAGATCCGCAACAAGGTGCCGGTGACGACGCGCCAGGACCTCTCCACCGTCTACACGCCGGGCGTGGCGCGCGTCTGCCTGGCCATCGCCGCGGACCCGGAGGCCGTCTGGAACCTGACGACGAAGCGCAACACGGTGGCCGTGGTCACGGACGGCACGGCCGTCCTCGGCCTGGGCGACATCGGCCCGAAGGCGGCCCTGCCGGTGATGGAGGGCAAGGCGATGCTCTTCAAGGAGTTCGCCGGCGTCGACGCCTGGCCCATCTGTCTGGACACCAAGGACCCGGACGAGATCGTGCGCATCGTAAAGGCGCTGGCGCCGGGCTTCGGCGGCGTCAACCTGGAGGACATCTCCGCGCCGCGCTGCTTCGAGATCGAGCAGCGCCTGCGCGAGGAGGTGGACATCCCCGTCTTCCACGACGACCAGCACGGCACGGCTGTCGTCGTGCTGGCGGGGCTGCTCAACGCGCTGAGGATCGTCGGCAAGGAGATGAACGACCTGCGCGTCGCCATCGTCGGCGCGGGGGCGGCGGGCAACGCCTGCGCCAAGATGCTCCTCGCCGCCGGCTGCACGAGCATCGCCGTCTGCGACCGCCGCGGCATCCTCTACCCTGGGCGCGAGGGCATGGACCCCTTCAAGGCGGAGCTGGCGCGCCTGACGAACCCGGAGGGCGGCCCCGGCAGCCTGCACGACGCCATCGCCGGCGCCGACGTGTTCATCGGCGTCTCCGGCCCGGACATCGTCAGCGAGGACGACGTCCGCGAGATGCGCCCCGACCCCATCATCTTCGCGCTCTCGAACCCGAACCCGGAGATCAGGCAGGAGCTGGCCGTGAAGCACGCGCGCGTCGTCGCCACCGGCCGCTCCGACTACCCGAACCAGGTGAACAACGCCCTCTGCTTCCCCGGCCTCTTCCGCGGCGTCCTGGACGTGCGCGCCCGCACGATCAACGAGGAGATGAAGCTGGCGGCGGCCAAGGCCATCGCCGCGACGGTAGGCAAGAACGAGCTGTCGGAGGAGTACATCATCCCGAGCATCTTCAACCGCAACGTCGCGCGCAACGTGGCGCGGGAGGTGGCGCGCGCCGCCCAGCGCAGCGGCGTCGCCCGCCGCGTGAGCAGAAGCCGGGCGGCGTTCGCGTAGGCGTTCAGACGGGCCCTGCGGGATGAATCCCGCAGCTAGCCGATGAGTGGACACGAGGACGAACCGAGGATGAACTGAAGGCCGGACTTAAGTCTGGCCTTCTACCACCTGGCCTGGCGCACTTCGAGGCCGGGAATCCGTTCAAACTCGCGGACGTCGTGGGTGACCAGGGTGTACTGATGAGCCAGCGCTGTCGCCGCGATCATGAAGTCGTGGGCGCCAATGCGCTGACCCGAGGCGACGAGCTCTGCCCACAGGCGCGCGTGCACCTGGGCCACCGGCAGGTCGAATGGCAGGACGGGAAGCACAGCCAAGGCGGCATCTATGAACGTCTGCCTCTGCGTTCGCTGGCGGTCGGTCCGCGCTCGGTAGAGGCCGAAGAGAAGCTCCGAGACCGTCAGCGCTGATACGGCGCACGGCTCGGCGTCATTCTCATTCAAGGCGCCGGGGGACAGGCCCCTGCGCTCGAGGTCGATCAAGACGGAGGAGTCAATCAGGAGTCCCACGATGGCGGCTCTGGCATGGGCCGATTCATCAGCCGGTGCGCTTCTTCCACGTCCTTCCAGAAGTCCGGGTCGGGCTTCGGGAGAGTCGGCCAAAGCTCAAGAAGCTCAGCCGCGGTTAGCTGCTTCGTGGCGCCGGTGGATGGCCCGATCACCGCAATGATCTCCCCGTTGCGCTCGACTCGGAAGCGCTCACCCCGATAACGGACGCGGTTCAGAATGTCGGAGAGCCGCCGCGCCAGCTCGGTGGCAGTGATTCTCGTCTCCATGGAGCCATGATAATCAGATTATCTGATGAAGGGAAGGCCGCTACAATTGTCTCGTGACTCTCAACAAGCTGCGAGGACGCCTTCTTCTCTCCCTGGTTCTCGGCGCCGTCGTCTTCGTCGGCCTCAGCGCCTACGCCGATTTCAGCGACGTGGCGGACGGCTTCGGCCGCTTCCGGTGGCAGTTCCTGCCGCTGGTCCTCGGCCTGACGTTCCTCAACTACGTGCTGCGCTTCCTGAAGTGGCAGTTCTACCTGCGCACGATCGGCGTCGAAGGCTTCGCCCGCGGCGATAGCGCCCTCGTCTACTTCTCCGGGCTGGGCATGGTGGTGACGCCGGGCAAAGTGGGCGAGTGGCTGAAGTGCTACCTCCTGCGCGAGCTGCACGGCACGCCCTTCAGCCGCTCGGCGCCGATCATCATCGCGGAGCGGCTCACGGACAGCCTCGCCATCGTGCTACTGGGCGCCGCCGGCCTCATCGTCTTCGGCGACGCCTGGCCGGCCTTCGTCATCGTCGTCGTCGGCGCGGCGCTGGCGGTCGTCGTCGCGCGTCACCAGCCGCTGGCCTACTGGATCCTGCACCGGCTGGAGCGGCTGCCGCTGGTCTCGCGCTTTGCCCACCACGCGGAGGAGTTCTACGCCAGCAGCTACGCCCTGCTCTCGCCCTTCGCGCTGGGCTCGATGACGGTGCTGAGCTTCGTCTCCTGGGGCTTCGAGGTACTGGCCTTCTACTTTGTGCTGGTCGGGCTGGGCGTGGAGGGCGGCGGCGACCTGCTGCTGAAGGCCTCGTTCATCATGCCGGCGGCGACGCTGGCCAGCGCCCTGCTGCTGACGCCGGGCGGCCTGGGCGTGGCGGAGGGCGGCATCACCGGCCTCTCCCAGGTCTTGCTCGACCTGCCGAAAGGCGAGGCGGTGGTGGGCGCGCTGGTGATCCGCTTCGGGACGCTGTGGTTCGGCGTCATCGTCGGCGTCGTCGCCCTGGCCTTCGTGACGCGAAGGCTGGCCGGCCCTTCGACCCTTCGACCGGGCTCAGGGCAGGCGGGCTCAGGGCGAGCGGGAGAAGGAGCCGCTCATGGTGAGCTAGCCTGCCCTGAGGGAAGCCGAAGGGAACCACTCGCCTCGACGCGGGAGACGACGGGGCCATGACCGCCGTGCTGCGACGCCTGTTCCCCGCCGACCTCGCCGGCCGGGCGGCGACGCTCTCCCTCGTCGCCAACCTCGGCCTCATGGTGCTGAAGCTGAGCGTCGGCGTCATCACGGGCAGCGTCGCCGTGCTCTCGGACGGCGTCGACAGCGCCCAGGACGCGCTGGCGGCGGCCATCGCGCTGGTGAGCGTGCGCTTCGGCTCGCGGCCGCCGGACCTCTCCCATCCCTACGGCCACGGCCGCGCCGAGACGGTCGCGGCGACGCTGCAGGCGCTGTTCATCGCCGTCGGCGGCGCCTTCATCATCTTCCGCGCCGTCGACCGCCTCATCGACCCGCCGGCGTCCATCGGCACGAGCCTCGGCCTCGTCGCGATGGCGATCACGGCGGGCGTGAACCTCGTCGTCGGCCGCTACGCGACGCGCGTGGCGCGCATCACGGGCTCGCCGGCCATCGCCTCCGACGCGCGCCACCTGTGGACGAACGTCGTCCAGGCCGCGGCCGTGCTCCTCGGCCTGGCGCTCGTCGCGCTCACGGGCGAGCTCGCCTTCGACGCCATCGCCGCCCTCGCCCTCGGCGTCTACCTGGGCTGGACGGCGACGGCGATCCTCCTCGCGGCGGTGGGTGATGTGCTGGACAAGAGCCTGTCGGAGGAGGAGGTCCACTTCGTCGAGGAGGCGATCCTCGCGGAGCGGGGCGAGATCGCCGGCTACCACCGCCTGCGCACGCGGCGCTCCGGCCAGCGCCGCAACGTCGACTTCCACCTCATCCTGCCGCCGGCCCTCACCGTCGCCGAGGCGCACGTCATCACCGACCGCATCGAGGGCCGGATCCAGTCGCGCTGGCCGGGGAGCGCGGTCACGATCCACATCGAGCCGTCGGACGGCCGCTTCCGCGGGCCCATGGATGTGCGCGCTCCCTCGCGGGGCCGTGAAGGCGAGGAGGCGGAGGGGCCGCTCAGGCGTCGGCTATAATCCGACTCGAAGGCGCAAACCCCATCAGATGAAGCGACGTTACAAGCGCATTGTCGCCAAGTTCGGCACCAACCTGCTGACGGCCGGCGAGCAGCTGGACCTGGCGCAGATGAAGGCGCTCGTCGACCAGGTGGCGGCGCTGCGCCGCGATGGCGTCGAGGCGATCGTCGTCACGTCCGGCGCCGTGGCGGCGGGCCGCTCGCGCCTGGGCGTCACGCGTTCGCGGCGGGACATTCCCTTCCGACAGGTGCTGGCCGCCGTCGGCCAGGGTCAGCTGATGCAGGCCTACGACCGCCTGTTCGGCGAGCACGGCATCGCTGTGGCGCAGACGCTGCTCACTCGCCGCGACCTGTCCGACCGCCTGAGCTACCTGAACGCGCGCAACACGCTGCTCGCCCTGCTGCAGTACGGCGTCGTGCCCATCGTCAACGAGAACGACGCCGTCGCCGTCGAAGAGCTGGCGGAGAGCCGCATCGGCGAGAACGATACGCTGGCGGCGCTGACCGCCAACCTGGTCGACGCCGACCTGCTCGTCCTCCTGATGACGCGCGAGGGCCTCTACACGGCGGATCCGCAGCAGGACCCTTCGGCGACGCTGGTGCGACGCGTGGAGAGGATCGACGCGACGATCGAGGCCTACGCGGGCGGCAGTGAGGCGCAAGGCACGGGCGGCATGGTGACGAAGCTGCAGGCGGCTCGCCTGGCGACCGCGGGGGGGACGGAGGTGGTCTTCGCCGGCGGCCGCGAGCCGGACGTGCTCCTGCGCCTGGCGCGCGGCGAGGCGGTGGGCACCTTCTTCCCGGCCACGGCGGACCGGCTGGAGAGCCGCAAGCGCTGGATCCTCTCCGGCCTCGCCATCCGCGGCAGCATCGTCATCGACGAGGGGGCGGCGCGCGCCCTGCGCGAGCGCAAGACGAGCCTGCTGCCGGCGGGCGTCAAGGACGTCTGCGGCAGCTTCGAGCGGGGGGAGACGGTGGAGATCGCGACGGCCGGCGAGGAGCGCGTCGGCTGCGGCATCACGAACTACGGCTCGGAGGAGATGCTGGCCATCCGCGGCGCGAAGTCGTCGCAGATCGCGTCGATCCTCGGCTACGACTATGGAGCGGAGGCCGTCCACCGCGATAACCTGGTCCTGGTGTAGGTCGAGATGGACATAGACCCAACGCTACTCGCACAGGCGCAGGTGGCGAAGGCGGCCTCCCGCAGGCTCGCCGGCCTCTCGACGCTGGTGAAGAACCGCGCCCTGGAGGCGATCGCCGACAGCCTCCTCGTCCGCCGGGACGAGGTCCTCGCCGCCAACGCCCAGGACGTCGAGCGCGCGCGCGACGCCGGCCTCGCCGACGCGCCGCTGAACCGGCTACGTCTGACGCCGGAGAAGATCGCCGGCATCGCCGCCGACGTGCGCAACGTGGCGCTCCTGGCAGACCCGGTGGGTGAGGTGATCGACGGCCGGCGCCTGCCCAACGGCCTCCAGGTCAGCCGCCGGCGCGTGCCGCTGGGCGTCCTCGCCGCCGTCTTCGAGAGCCGGCCTAACGTCACCATCGACATCGCCTCGCTCTGCCTCAAGTCGGGCAACGCCTGTCTGCTGCGCGGCGGCAGCGAGGCCATCCGCTCCAACACCGTCCTGGCGCGCATCGCCCGCGAGGCGGAAACGGACGCCGGCGTGCCGGAGGGCGCGCTTCAGCTCGTCGAGAAGACGGACCGCGCCCTCGTCGGCCAGCTGCTGACCCTGCGCGAGTACATCGACATCGTCGTGCCGCGCGGCGGCGCTGAGCTCATCCGCTTCGTGGTCGAGAACGCGCGCATGCCGGTGCTCACGGGCGGAGTCGGCGTCTGCCACACCTACGTCGACGCCGCGGCCGACCTCGACAAGGCTCTGAACATCGCCGTGAACGCCAAGACGCGCAACTGGTCGATCTGCAACGCCCTGGATACGCTCCTCGTCCACGCCGGCGTCGCGGCGGGCTTCCTGCCGCGCATCGGCCGCGCCTGGGCGGAGAAGGGCGTGGAGCTGCGCTGCGACGAGCGCTCGCTGGCCTTCCTGGGGAGCAGCGGCGACGGCGTCAGGGCCATGCCGGCGGCGGCGGACGACTTCGGCCGCGAGTTCCTGGCGCCGGTGGCGGCCGTGCGCGTCGTTGACTCCCTGGACGAGGCGCTGGAGCACATCGCGCGCTACGGGACGGGCCACTCGGACGCCATCGTCACGGAGGACTTCAGCGCCGCGCGCCGCTTCACGGACGAGGTCGACACGGCCGTGGTCTACGTCAACGCCTCGACGCAGTTCACGGACGGCGCCCAGTTCGGCCTCGGCGCCGAGATCATCGACTCGACGCAGAAGACCATCGCCCGCGGGCCGGTGGGCCTGCGCGAGATCACGACCTACAAGTGGATCGTCCAGGGCGACGGCCAGGTGCGGCCGTAGTAAGAGGACGCTCCTCTGCCGCGGATCTCTTACTTCTACGGCATTGTGATCCGCATGTACTACAATGAGCATGACCCGCCGCACTTCCACGCCGTTTACGGCGGCCAAAGGGCCTCGATCCTGATCGAATCCCTGGAAGTGAGCAGTGGCCGGCTGCCAAGAAGAGCGCATGCCCTGGTGGTTGAGTGGGCCGCGATGCACAAGGCGGAGCTCCTGGAGAACTGGCAGCTGGCCAGAGAGCACGTCGAGCCCAAAAGAATCGAGCCGCTCGAATGAGGAAAGCGGAAACAGTACCCGTCGTCACAGACGTGCGCGTAATCGAGCCTTACACGCTGGTCGTGCGTTTCGATGATGGCGTTTGCAGACGGGTCGACCTCGCCAACGAGCTTTGGGGTCCTGTGTTCGAGCCGCTGCGTGACCCTGCCTTCTTTGCCAAAGCCTTCGTCGACCACGAGGCTGGCACCGTCGCGTGGCCGAACGGGGCCGATCTGGCCCCCGAGTTCCTCCACGAGGCCGGGGAAGGAGACTAACTGGGAGCCATGGCCACTTACCACTTCGAGCGCGAGACGCGGACGCCCCACTCGGAGGCGTTCGTCATCGAGGCCGACGGCGACGAGGTAGGCCGCGTCGACCTCCACTACGCCGCGAGCACCGCCTACGCGACCCTCTGCGTCCCGGCCGAGTTCGACGACGACGCCATCGAGGAGCTGATCAGGGAGATCGACGAGCGGCTGGTGATGAGCTGGGAGCCGCTGCGGGACGACTTCATCGTCACCGTCTGGGCCGGCCGCGAGGTCGGCGTCTTCTCGGAGACCGGCGAGGAGGACGAAGAGAACGAGGAAGACATCGAGGGCGGCAACGGCAACAGATAAGGCCACTAGCGTGGCGGCATCGCGCTGCCGCCGGCCACGAGGCGCGCCGGTGTTTCGACGAAGCGTAGGAGTCCCAGGACACGACCAAGATGATCGTCCTGGGTTCCAGCTCGGCACCTCATCGAGCGCACCGGCGAGGAAGTGCAGAAGCTGACGGGGAGTCTGAGGGGGTGTCCCGTCAGGGACTTCCCTCCTTAGATAGGGGGGTGGGGGAGGAGCAGCGCGACGCGATGCGTAGCAAGCGTGGCACGTTGAAGACGAGCTCCTTCGAGCATCGTCCTCACCCGCCAAGAATCACTGTGGTGGAGCACTAGGACTCACCGAGCCTCTGTAACTCAACCAGCCACATTGTGTTCCTGTCATCTCGATGGCGTTGCCGTCAGCCGCCGCCGCTGCTGCCGCCGCCGATCGGCCGCGGCGTCTCGACGAGGAAGGACACCGCCACCTCCACGCCCGCGCCTCGCGCGACGAGGTCGTAGCGGCCCGTCGGCAGCGTCTTGCCGTCCGGCGTCCTCTCCAAGCGGAAGCGCGCCGCGAAGGAGCCGTCGCTGGCGGCGGTGACGCGGGCATAGGGCGCCGCGCCCTGGGCGGAGTCGCGCGCCGTCAGGAGCACCTCGGCGCCGGCGGGCCAGCCGCGGCCGCTGACGCCGACATCGGTGCCGGGCGGGCCGCTGCGCGGGTCGATCTGCAGGCTGGGTCCGCCCGCCGAAAGGGGCGTGCTGGTCGCGAGAGGCGCTGGCGTCGGCGAGGACGGCGAACCGTAGCTACCGCTGTTACCGCTGCAGGCGACCGCGCCCAGGAGTAGCAGCGCCGCGACGAGGACGCTTCGCTTCACCACGACTCGATCTTAGCAAGCAGGGCGTCCCAGACCTGGGTGCGCTGGTCTTCCGAGATGAGGGGGCTGAGGAACTGCAGCCGGTCGGCGACGAAGGCGAGGGCTGACTCGCGGTCGACCACGTCGTCGCTGGCTGCCGCCTCGGCGAGGAGGCCGTCGACAAGCATAGGCAAGCGGTCGGCCGCTGTCCGGCGGACCTCCTCGGCGCCGGCGGAGCGCAGGCTTCTATCGCCCAAGAGACGGGCGATCTGGGCCAGGGCTTCCGGGTCTTCGGCCATCTTCTTGCCCTCGCGCGATGACGAGGGTGCTCAACTCAGGCGCCGACGGAGACCAGCCGGTGAGGGGTTATGACCTGTCTGCCCTTACCCTCGCCCGGCGGCTGGGCGCTCAGCCCAGGCGTTGGAGGATCGGCCGGCGAGGCCTGACTAGGGAGTTCTCGTGACGCCCCGGACCTTGTTGTAGCAGGAGCTGCAGTAGACCGGGCGGTCGCCGCGCGGGATGAACGGGACCTCGGTCATTACGCCGCACTCGGCGCAGGCGGCCGGGTGCATCTGGCGCGGCGTCTTGCCGCCAAAGCTGGCGAAGACGCCGTAGCGGACGTAGCCGTCCTCCGGCTCCACCGCCCGCGCCGTGCGTCGCGCCGTGCGACAGCGGGGGCAGCGGGCAGGCTCGTTCTGCAGCCCCTTGGCTGCGTAGAACTCCTGCTCGCCGCCGGTGAAGACGAAGCCGTTGCCACAGTCCTTGCAGATGATTTCCTTGTCAACGTAGGCCAATTGCGCTGCAACCTCCTTGGTTCAGGCCGGGGAAAACCGTGCGAATCTTAAGTACTGGGAAGCGCTTAGGGCAAGCATCAGCAGCCTAGAGGGCGGCTCCGCGCTCCCGTTCAAGTGACTTTCGGCAGAAATTGGAAGCTAGAATAGTGCCACTATGCCTGAAGTGCCCGACCTGGAAGCGATCCGCTCCTTCTTCAACCGGCAGATCGTCGGCCAGAGCATTACCAGTGTCGAGATCCCCATCCCTGTACCAATCAGAGTACCACGAGACGACTTCGTCCGTCTCCTCACCGGCGACACCTTCGGCGAGGTGCAACGCTACGGCAAGTTCCTCCTCTTCGCCTTGGCCAGCGGCCGCCTGCTGGTGATCAACCCGATGCTCACTGGCCGCTTTGCTTACGTCCAGCCGCCGGCGCGCAAGCGCTCGCGCACCTGCCTCATCATCGGCCTCGACTCCGGCAACGAGATCCGCTACGCCGATCTCCGCCTGATGGGACGCATCTACCTGACGACGCCGGAGGGGCTGCAGACGCTGCCCCAGTTCCCGGAGATGGGCCCAGACGTCCTCTCGCCCGAGCTGACGGAGGCGGCCTTCAGGCAGCGCCTGCTGCACCATCGCGGCCAGATCAAGAGCATCCTCACCAACCACCGCTTCGTCGCCGGCATCGGCAACGCCTACTCGGACGAGATCCTCTGGGAGGCGCGCATCCACCCCTACCGCAAGCGCACGCAGCTCTCGGACGAGGAGATGAGCGCCCTGTACCGCGCCACGCACTCGGTCATCGACTGGGCGACGGCCATCGTCAGCGAGAAGATGCGAGACTCCATCGACTACGCGGAGTGGCGAGACCACCTGCGCGTGCACCGGCGGGGCGGCGAGCCGTGCCCGCGCTGCGGCGCGACGATCAGCGAGATCACGGCCGGCCAGCGCGTGACGAGCTTCTGCCGCCGCTGCCAGCCTTGAACGCCACGAACAGTCATTGCGAGCCCTTCGCAGAAGGGCGAAGCAACCTTTGACGTCCCGGCCTCGCGATAGGGCCTGTCAAGGATTGCTTCGGGCGGAGCCTGCCCTGAGCCCTTCGGCTTCGCTCAGGGCGAACTTCGCGAAGGGCCCTCGCAATGATAGAGGCGTAGCCGCGCGGCTCGGGTTTGGGCGCCCGCCGACGCGACTCAAGCTGTGTCTCTATGGGCGCTAGAAGCCGCTGATCGCCGTCTTGAACTCCGCCGGCAGGATGTGCTTCAGCACCGGCAGGAAGTCGAGGAAGAAGGGAGACAAGGCAGAGTCGTTGATGGCTCCCTCCAGGCCGAGAGAGGTGAACGTTATCGCGACGACGAGCCCCATCTCGACGAAGACGAAGGACTTCACCATGCCGATGACGGCGCCGGCGATGGAGTCGAAGATGCCCAGCAGGAGCAGCGACGCCGCCTGCCGGAGGAAGAGGGCCGCCAGCTGGCTCGCCAGCACGGTCGCGCCGAAGATGGTGCCGAAGGCGATGATACGCGCCGTCTCCACGTCGTCCACCGCGACCTTGATGTCCTCCGCCAGGTCTTCGTAGAAAAGGCCGGCGAGGGCGACGGCGAAGACGGCGCCGACGATCGTGACGATCTCTCGGATGGCGCCGGCATGAAAGGCGGCGTAGGTGAACCAGGCGAAGGTAGCGAGGATTACGACGTCGACCCAGTTCAAGGACGGGACCCCTTAGCTTACGCTGATACTGTCTTATCGACCGCGCGCCGCGTCCCGTGCATGCCGCGTCGCCAAGCCGGCCCCCGCCCTGGCGCGACGAGTGTAGCACACCTGTCGAAGGGCAGGTGGCTCGGCCGCGAGCTGCCGATGCTATAATCCGTCCACAA